>CP020815.1:537500-837500 GCA_002243705.1 Anoxybacillus flavithermus | reverse complement strand
CTCCGCCCAGCGCGTATACATACGCAACAACATCGACGCCCAGTCTTGTGACTCCGTTCCACCTGCGCCAGGATGAAGCTCTAAAATGGCATTATTTTTATCGTACGGTTCATTTAATAGGAGTTGCAATTCAAATTCGCTAAAGTCTTTCGATAGTTTTTTCGCCTCAGCTACGAGCTCTTTTTGTAATTCTTCATCGGGCTCTTCTTTGACAAGCTCGTATGTCACTTCTAAATTTTCAAATCGCTCTTCAAGTGAGCGAAACTCGCCCACTAAATCTTTTAGCGCATTTGCTTCGCTAATGACCGCCTGAGCTGCTTTTTGATCGTCCCAAAAGTCAGGGGCAGCCATTTGCGTTTCTAGTTGTTCAATGCGTGCTTCTTTCGTTTCGAGGTCAAAGAGACCCCCTAATATCCGCTAATCGCTTAGCCATTTTTTCAAGCTCTTGCTTAATTTCTACTAAATCGATCATGTCCTTCACCTCAACCATTATTGTATGCAAACATCTCGGCGGACGCAACATAACGAAAGCGAGGGAACATCCCTCACTTATCGTCCGCAACAATGTTTATATTTTTTTCCGCTTCCGCACGGGCATGGATCGTTTCGACCGACTTCCACCGCTTTTTTCACCGGCTTACGTTTCACTTCTTCGCCTTCTTTCGGATGGACCGCCTCACCTTTCGCGACTTCTTGTCGCTCAAGATTGCTTTCGATTTCTGCTTTCATAATGTAACGAGCGACTTCTTCTTCAATAGAAGCGATCATTGCTTCAAACATCGCATATCCTTCCATTTGATATTCACGCAATGGATCAATTTGACCGTACGCACGTAAATGAATGCCTTGGCGAAGCTGTTCCATCGCATCGATATGTTCCATCCATTTCATATCGACCGCACGCAACACGATGACGCGTTCAAACTCGCGCATTTGCTCCGCTGGAATGCGGCTTTCTTTTTCGTCGTAACGTGTACGTACTTTATTCCAAATGAATTCGATCATTTCTTCTGGATCTTTACCGCGCAAGTCGTTGACAGTTACGTCTCCTTCTGGAAGGAGGTTCGCTTGCACATAATCAACGATCGCTTGCACGTTCCATTCTTCTGGCATTTCTTCATCTGGTGTATGCGTACGCACGACGCGCTCGATAACCGATTGAATCATTTTTTCAACGATGTCGCGCAAGTTTTCTGAATCAAGTACTTGGAAACGTTGACGATAAATAATTTCACGTTGTTCACGCAATACATCGTCGTACTGCAACAGTTGTTTACGCGCATCAAAGTTGTTTCCTTCCACGCGTTTTTGTGCCGACTCGACCGCTTTAGATACGATTTTACTTTGAATTGGCTGTGAATCGTCCATGCCTAAACGATCCATCATTGCCATCATATTTTCTGAGCCGAAGCGACGCATGAGTTCATCTTCAAGCGACAAGTAAAATTGCGATACCCCAGGGTCACCTTGACGGCCGGAACGACCGCGCAACTGGTTGTCGATGCGGCGGCTTTCGTGACGCTCCGTACCGATGACCGCTAAGCCGCCAAGTTCGCGCACTCCTTCGCCGAGTTTAATATCCGTTCCGCGTCCTGCCATGTTTGTCGCAATCGTTACGGCCCCTTTTTGACCAGCTTGCGCAATAATTTCTGCCTCTTTCGCATGGTTTTTCGCGTTTAACACGTTATGGCGAATGCCGCGCTTCGTTAACATGCCCGATAACAATTCAGACGTTTCAATCGACACCGTACCGACGAGAACAGGTTGTCCTTTCGCATGACGTTCCGCAATATCTTCAACAACCGCACGAAACTTTCCTTCCATCGTGCGATAAATTAAGTCTGGGCGATCATCGCGAATAACCGGTTTATTTGTCGGAATGACGACCACTTGCATATTGTAAATGTTGCGAAATTCTTCTTCCTCTGTTTTCGCTGTTCCCGTCATCCCCGCGAGCTTTTCATACATGCGGAAATAGTTTTGGAACGTGATCGTCGCAAGCGTCATCGATTCGTTTTGAATTTCAAGCCCTTCTTTTGCTTCAATCGCTTGATGAAGCCCATCGCTATAGCGACGTCCGCGCATGAGGCGACCTGTGAACGGGTCGACGATGACGATTTTTCCGTCCTCAACGACGTAATCGACGTCGCGCTGCATGACAACATGGGCACGCAACGCTTGGTTAATATGGTGGTTTAACGTCACATGTTTTAAATCGAATAAGTTGTCGATTCCAAACGCGCGCTCTGCTTTGTTCATTCCTTCTTCCGTCAGCTGCACGCTTTTCGTTTTTTCATCGTACGTATAATCGACATCGCGTTTTAATGTGCGGACGAACGCGTTTGCTTGAATGTACAATTTTGTAGACTTTTGCGCCGTCCCAGAAATGATGAGCGGTGTACGGGCTTCGTCAATTAAAATAGAGTCAACTTCGTCAATAATCGCATAATGAAGCGGGCGTTGCACCATATGTTCTTTATATAGCACCATGTTATCGCGCAAATAGTCGAAACCAAACTCGTTATTCGTTCCGTATGTAATGTCGGCGTTATAAGCCGCTTGCTTTTCTTCACGCGACATATTCGTCAAATTCAATCCGACAGATAGTCCTAGAAATTGATATAACTTACCCATTTCGTGAGCGTCACGGCTTGCTAAATATTCGTTTACCGTGACGACATGAACACCTTTTCCAGTTAACGCATTTAAATAGACTGGCATCGTTGCGGTTAACGTTTTTCCTTCCCCTGTCTTCATTTCAGCAATGTTGCCTTCATGAAGTGCGATGCCCCCCATTAATTGCACTTTATATGGATACATGCCAAGCACGCGCTTCGCTGCTTCGCGAACGACCGCAAACGCCTCAACAAGTAAATCATCAAGCGTTTCGCCTTTTTCAAGACGCGCCTTAAACTCTTCTGTTTTTTGACGCAACTCGTCATCAGAAAGCTGCGCCATTTGCGGACCGAGCGCATCAATTTCATTCGCGATTTTCTCTAATCGCGCAATTTGTCGTTTATTCGGGTCAAACACTTTTTTCAACATTCCAAGCATACAAAAACGCCCCTTGCTTATATAGTCGCTAATTACCATCATATCACTTACAAGAAAAGGTGACAACTCATACGGAAAAAGAGAACATGTGGGAAAAAAGAAAAAACCAGCTTCTTCGCTGGATTACACTTGCGATTGTAGTTGCTCGATGGAGGCTTCGACTCTGAGTAAGCGCTTGTTGAGGGCGTAAATTTCAAAACCTTTTTCGTCAATCTTTTTATAAATGCTTTGTAGTAACGTACGCACATCGTCTGCTAACTGAATTTCTAAACGTTGCACCGTTTCTTTTACGTCGCTTAGTTGTGTTTCCACATGCTCGAGACGTTTCTTGACATCGCACATCTCTTCTTCAAGGCGACTGATGCGCTCATTTGTTTCTTTCATTTCTTGTTCAAGCGCAGCTAGTCGGCTTTCCATGTTAGCAAAACGTTCATCAATTTGAGCAAAACGCTCATCAATTTGCTGAAATCTCTCATCAATCTGCGCAAATCTTTCGCGCACTTCTTGTTGAAACTGCAGAAAATGACTTTCAATACTTGTCAACTTCCCTAAAATTTCACGTAAAATCGCTTCCATCCTTTTTTCACCTCCTTTCACATTATACCACCCTCTGTCTTTCGTCGACAGAGGGTGGGGGGATTAGTTCGCTTCAATTAAGCCGTATTTACCGTCTTTTCGTTTGTAAACAACGTTCGTACGGTTTGTTTCCGCGTTAATAAAGACGTAAAAGTTATGGCCAAGCATATTCATTTGCAAAATCGCTTCTTCGCTATCCATCGGTTTTAAGCTGAAGCGCTTCGTACGTACAACTTCAAATTCCTCTTCCTCATGCTCTTCTGTTGCGACAGGAGCAACTGCCGTTAATGTTACGCCGTTTGCTTCTTTTTCACGCATTTTTCGATTTACTTTTGTTTTATGTTTACGAATTTGGCGTTCGAGTTTATCGACGACCAAATCGATGGCGGCATACATATCATCATGACGCTCTTCGGCACGCAACACAATTTGTGGCATTGGGATCGTTACTTCAATTTTCGCCTGTTTATCGTTATATACTTTTAAATTAACGTGAACCGTTACTCCTTCCGTTGATTCAAAATAGCGTTCTAATTTTCCGATTTTCTTCTCGACATACTCTCGAATCGCTTGTGTAACCTCGATGTTTTCTCCGCGAATGTTGTATTTCATACGCTGTTCCTCCTTTTATGAAAGGTTGTTTACTTATTTCTACAATTCCCTACAAAACTCCTTCTCAATCGTCACATTTTTTGTGAAAAAATGATGAACAAAACAATGGATAATTATGCTATAATTTATAGATGATGAAAAGTGTTCGTATTTTTCTACTGAGGTGTGATCGCATGCGCAAAGTGCACATATTTGAAGCAAAAAGCGGTGATGTGCTCGCCGTTGATATTTACGGACCGAACGGTGCAGTTTTGCTTGCAAAGGGAGTTAAACTGACCGACTCATACATTCGCGGATTGCGTGAAAACGGCATTCGTCATATTTATATTCACGACATTTTTACGTTTGATATTGAAGAAAAACCGATGATTAGCCCAGTCGTGCGACAACAAGCAGTAAAAAAAGTGTACGAAACGATGACAGAGCTAATCGAGGAACAAAAAGCTGTCCAGCGTGTATCCTCACTTGACCTCGGTCAAGAATATCAAAAAATATTTAAGGAAATTTTAGATTATTTATTAAGTCGTGAAAACTTGCTTATTAACTTATCTGATCTTGTTATTTCAAAAGGATATTTCTTTCACCACTCGGTTAACGTAGCAACGATCGCAGGTGTCATCGGATTGGCAAAAGGATACTCATCACAACAATTGCTCGATTTAGGGGTCGGGGCGCTTTTATTTGACATCGGCATGACACAAATCCCGAGTGCGCTTTGGGGCAAAAAAGGTCCGCTTAGCCCTGAAGAACGTCGAATCGTTTCTCATCATACCGAGTTTGGCTTTGAATTATTGAAAAAACAAAACAACGTTTCACCGTCATCCGCTTATTGTGCACTTCAACACCATGAGCGTTTTGATGGAAGCGGATATCCGCATCAAGCAGCCGGAAAATACATTCATGAATTTGCGCGCATTATCGCCATTGCTGACGTGTTCGATGCGCTCACTTCTCCGCGTGACCATCGCCAACAACATTCACCGCACGAAGCAGCTGAATATTTATGCGCAGCCGGCAATACGTTGTTTGACTATGAGCTCATTAAAACGTTTTTAAAATATGTTGCTATTTACCCGCTCGGCACAAACGTCGTATTAAACACAGGATACCGAGGTGTCGTCTCAAACATTTTCCCTGAATATCCGCTTCGCCCTGTCGTTCGCATTTTACAAAATCCAAACGGGGAAGTGCTGAAATCACCGTTTGAAATTGACTTACGAAAAGAAGTGAACGTCACGATTGTCGAAGCGTTTTAAACTACAAAAGGTGCGATCCACTCGCACCTTTATATTATTGCTCAACATACGGACGAAGATGTTGCATCACGCTTACTTTCCACGCCTCAAACGCTGGCGCTAAATGTTTTTCGACAATTTGTTGCTTTGCATTTGGATCATGTAGCTTTCCGTCTAATTTCCACGCCTCTTCGACGACCGAAGAAAAACGTTGAAGCTCGTTCAATAGCGCGCTATCATCGGCAAAAAAATGCGCAAGCGAGCGTTCATTTGTCGTATCAATTTGACCGAACGCTGTAAAAATATCAGCAAGCACGACATCCCCTTGCGTGCGCTCGTAATTCGCAAAACTTTCAATGACGTACTGAAAACCTTCTTCAATTGTGTCTAATAACGCTGTATATTGACGAACGACTGTCAATTGTTCTGGAGTTAAATGTACCATATGTTCTACCTACCTTCGTTTATCATAAAACATACCGTCAATGGATAACGGTTCATACAAATCATGATAGCGATGAGCTGCCTCTTTCGTTTGTTTCATTTGCTTTAAATCTTGTTGAATTTGTTGCTTCAATTGTTGGAGAAGAGCGTTTGCCTCGCGATCAAGCATAAGCAGCTCTTTTCCCATTTGTTTTTCTTCTTCCGTTAATACAGTCGGAAGGAGCTTAAGGAGCTGTTCACGCTTCTCCAGCAGTTGTTCAACTTGTTCAATGACGCCATCACGCTTTTCTTTCTCGATCGGCTCACGAAGCAACTTTACCATCGCTTTCGTGATATCCAAAAGTTCCGACACAACGCTCATTACACGTGACCGCCTTGCGCGTATTGACGCTGACGATTCATTTGAATGACTTGCTTCCACGTATCACGAAACTCTTTCACGTATCCTTCGACTTCCTCTAAAATGGACATATCGCTTTTAATATTTGCTTCAACAAGACGACGATATATATAGTCGTACATCGTCATCATCGATTTTGCCACTTCATATTCCATATTGAGCGTGACCATAAGCTCTTGAATAATTTTTTGCGCTTTTAATAAGTTTATGTTGCGCGCTTCAATATCTTTGTCCTCGATCGCTTTTTTCGCTTGCGCAATAAACTTCAAGCAACCGTTGTAAAGCATAAGCGTTAATTCCCCAGGTGACGCCGTTTGCACCGCATTCGTTTGGTATGATTGATATGGGTTGTTTATCGCCATATTTTCGTCCCTCCTAAATTATTGTGCTCCACCGCCAAAAGCATTCATGAGATACATGCTTTGCGAGTTCGCACGCTGTACCGCTTTTTCCATCGCTGAAAACTGCTTCCAGTAGCGGTCTTCTACTTGTTTTAGTCGATCTTCTGCCGCACTAATGCGCGTATCAATGTCGAGAATGCTTTTTCCAATAATATACTGATTCGTTGCTTTTAACGTATTTCCTGCTTTATCTTCAATGCTTTTGATCGTCTTTTTTATTTCATCGCGAAGCTGGAGGACAATACCCTTCGCATTTCCTTCACCGTTGTTGCTAAAAAGACGATAAACACCATCTGGATTTTCTTCGATTTTTTGCCTTAGTTTCGCTTCGTCAATAAGCAACTTTCCGCCCTCTAAATAGTTCGGTGTCGTCGTAATACCGATTTGGGCAAGCTGTTGAAATCCTTCCGGTGCCGCTTCAACTTTGCGATAAAGCGCTAGGCGCATGTTTGAGAGGGCGTTGGATAAAATCGAATCGCCGCGCAAAATGCCGCTTTTCGCTTTTTCCTCCCACTTCTCCGCTTGTTTTTCTGTCAACTGCTCACGTTGTTCATCCGTCAACGGCTGATAGTCACGATAGCGCGTTTCTTTTAGCTTTTTATTGATTTCATCGATCGTTTCATTATACTTATCAACAAATGATTTAATCGAGTTAAAAATCGAATCGGTGTTTGTCGTTGATGTAATCGTCACCGTTCCTGCGTACGTGTTTTTCAATGTATATGTCATACCGTTGATTGTAAATGTATTTGATGTGCGCTCCGTTTCAAGACCGTTAATTGTGAATTTAGCGTTTTGACCTGTTCCCGCATCTTGTTGTAGAAAATATTGTTGATTAGGTGATGTACCGATTGTTTGCACTTGAAACTTTAGCTGGTTTTGTAGAAAGTCTTCCCCAGCTGTAATTTCAATCGATGAGCCTGCACCTGTTTCGTTTTTAGTAATAACCATTTTTTTTGTGAAATCATCGTAAAATGCGCGTACCCCTAACGTCGCATGTCCGTTCAGTTTGTTAATTAGCGAATTTAGCGTATCTGTACTTGGATCGATGGAAATATTAACAGTTTCCTCTGTAGTACTTCCCGGTTTTATAACTTTAAATGATAAAGTCGTTGGCACCCCTGCTCCAAATTGACTAGCTAGAGAAGCATTTACATCTACCGCATTATTGCTCGTATTCTTAATCTCACCTGACGTCCATCTCGCTGCAGTTGCCAACTGTGTAATATTGCTTATTTCTACCGTTTGGTTCGCATTGGACGATACCGCTGTAGCTGTGACGACGTTTTCATTCGAACTCGTTACTTTTTTTTGCAAAAATGTGCTTTGGCGCATGACGCCATCGAAAATATGTTTATCCAAATCATTCAACAAACGATTCATATCGCGATATGCATCGCGTTGCCACTCAAGCAATTGCTTTTTTTGTTTTAATTTATCGATCGGCGCACGTTCAACTTTCATTAAATCCCCGACGATTTTATCAATATCCATTCCACTTGCTAAACCACCGATACGCATATTATTCATCACTTACCACCTCCTAAATTTTTCGATCGACGATTAATCCAACAAACTTCATCATCGCCGCATACATATCTAACAGCTTTTTCGGCGGAATTTCACGCACGACTTCTTTCGTGCGATCGTCAATGAGCTGGACGTAATACTCTTTTAAATCTTCATGTACCGCAAATTTTAACGACGTATGGCTCGGCTGCAAAAACTCATTCATCCCTTTGACAACTTCTTCAAGCTTTTCTTTTGAAATTTCTTTTGAAATGCGCTCTTCTTCTTGTTTTGCGTTCATTTGTTGTAGAGTGGTTTGCTCTTGCTTTGGTTGTTCTGCTGGACGCTCTGCCGTTTTTTCATACATATATGTGGAAGAAAGAGAAGAAGAAATTCGTTCAATCATCGCCGTTCGCTCCTTTACATATACGTTTCTACTGTTTATATCGGATAGAAGAAGGGAAATTTGAAGGGGAAAAACTATATGAAAAGAAATAAACAAGAGACCTTAGGAACCCTAAGGCCTCTTTTTGCTTTATTAGCGGAGTAATTGTAATACTCCTTGTGGTTGTTGGTTGGCTTGCCATGCCGCAACGTCTTTCGAACGTTGTGTAGACTATATCTTCACCTTTCTAGCCATTTGGCTAGCGAAGGGCTGGGCACTTCGGGAGTTTCCCTACGGACTTCATCACCATAGCTTTTCGCCTTAGGTGGTTTGTCCTAGTCGTTGAACCTTCTCCAGAGTTTCCTCACAGGAGCTTGGCTGCTGATTGCCCATTGTTGCATCTTCCCTTTTTTCACGCCGTCACGCTTGCCGTTTCCAGCTTCGTTGTGGCAAGGAAAGCTTTAGGGCTTCCCAGCAATTCACCCAGTCATTCTCTTAGCCGTTTCCAGCTAAGACGCCCTTCCAATCAAATTATCGAAGTAACTGTAATACGCCTTGTGGCATTTGATTGGATTGAGCCAACATTGCTTGTGCTGCTTGAGAAAGAATGTTGTTTTTCGTAAACTCCATCATTTCTTTCGCCATCGTGCGAACATTTGCTTTCGCAAATGACTAGACTATCTCTTCACCCGCTAGCTTTTCGCTAGGTAGGGGCCGGGCACTTCGAATGACGTAGGACGATGGAGCATCCTACTCACCCTACGGACTTCATCACCATAGCTCTCGCTTTAGGTGGTATGTCCTAGTCGTTGAACCTTCTCCAGGCTTTCGCCACAGGAGCTTGGCTGCTCGGTTGCCCAATCCTTTGACTTTTTAAGCCGTCACGCTTGCCGTTTCCAGCTACGTTGTGGCGTCAAAGGCTCTCAGGGGTTTCCAGCAATTCACCCGGTCATACTCCTCACCGTTTCCAGTAAGGACGACTGTGCTTGTCACCGCTTATGCGGCTAAAGCATAATCTACGTCGCGAATACGAGATTCTGCGGCTGTTAAGTTCTCTGCTGATGTGTTCAGGTTATTAATAGAGTACTCTAGACGATTTTGATAAGCACCAAGCTTTGAGCGCTCAGCAGAAACTGTTTTTATTGCGTCATTGATAGTTGTAATAGCAGCCGTAGCAGTTGCAGAGTCGCTACTGATGTCAATCGCATTGGCCGCTTCATCGTCCCCTGTTGCAACTCCAAGACCTGTCCCTGCTGTCATATCAGCAATGGTCAAAGTAATTGTTTGGTCCTGATTCGCTCCAACTTGGAATGCAAAAGAGCCATCTCCGTTAGGTCCACCTGTACCCGTTAACAGTTTTTGTGTGTTGAACTCTGTGTTGTTTGCGATGCGGTTTAAGTCTTTAGCTAATTGATTTGCTTCATCTTGAATAGCTTGGCGATCTTCAGCCGTGTTTGTATCATTTGCTGCTTGTACAGCTAATTCACGCATACGTTGAAGAATCGCATGTGTCTCATTTAATGCCCCTTCAGCTGTTTGAATTAACGAAATGCCATCCTGTGCATTACGTGAAGCTTGCTCTAATCCACGAATTTGTCCACGCATTTTTTCAGAGATAGAAAGACCTGCTGCATCGTCACCTGCACGGTTAATGCGAAGACCAGAAGATAATTTCTCCATAGACTTAGCAGCATTGGCACTTCCAGTAGTCAATTGACGATACGTATTTAACGCCGCAATGTTGTGGTTAATTCTCATTGCTTTTTCCTCCTTGAATTTATTTTTCCCACGTCCGTGTGGTTTTTAGTTAGCAAGATTGAAGTCGGCCGCCCTTCTTTCCTGCTCTCGTATTTATTATCGGCTCGTTTTTTCAAAGTTTAATAGGTTGCGAAAAAAATTTTATACTTTAATGTCAAGAAATTGTGAAAACGGCGATGGTTGTTGAATTTCTTTGACGATGCGAGCTGGATCGTCTTTATGTTTGTTAACAATTTCGTTTAATGCTTGTTCGGCGATCGCTTTATTGTCTTGAACGATGCGCGCGATGACGCCAGGGATTTGAACACCGCCGATGCTAACGCTCATTGTTTCCTCCCCCCTTTCTTTAATTGATCAGATAGTTGTTGAAGCGAATTGACGGAGGCGAGTGATGCGGCATTATTTTCTTGTTGAATGGCGAGATATATTTCTTTTCGATGCACGTCAATATGTTTCGGTGCGCGAATGCCGAGCTTCACTTGGTCGCCATCGATGGCGAGAACGACAACTTCGATATCATCACCGATTTGAATCGCTTCTTTTAATTTGCGCGTTAATACAAGCATGTTCTCGCCTCCTTATTTCGCCTCAACTGTTTCTGGAAAAAGTCGATGTTTCGTTTTATACGGTGTATTTGTTAAAATGACTTGTTTGCCAATTCGTTCGTGAACGTTAATGACGACAGGCGCTTGTAAGTTCGCTGTCGTATTTGTAAACGGTTCTGCGACCGTTAAAATGACGTATAGCGCCACATCGTTTTCTTTTTGTATTTTCAGTTGCTCACACGTTATATCGTCTAGCTCGATTTCGTACGTTGGGAAGTACGAAAACGGCTCAATCATGACAAACGCCACGTCTTTATTTTGCACCGATTGTAAAATCGTAAATGGCGAATCGTGAATCGGCAACAATGCAAATTGTTTTTCATGTTCAAAGCCCGGTAGCCCGTTTTCAAATGAAACGAGCGCCAACTGAGAAAGCTGAACCGTTCCGTGATATTTCGTTTCAATATTCATGTTCATCCCTCATTTATACGGTCACGTCAATGCGCAAGTTGTTGTGACGCGCTAAGTCGATATGCACAACGTTTGGTTTGTAATCGATTTGTACAGGGCGTGGCTCAATATGAATACGAGCATTTGATGTTTGCCAATTCATATCGATGCGTCCCGATTCAAAGCCGCTTTTTACGCTAAATGGGCGTGGAATAAGCCCGACATTATAATCAAGAGGCGGCCGTTCGCTATTCGCCTGCGCTTGCATCGCAAGCACATCACCGCCTTGTTCGATACGCATGAGTTCATCGCCTTGTATTGCAGTCGTTTCTAAATACGATAACCAACTGGCATAGCCGTCTTGCGCAGCTTCTTCAATGCGACGGAAAATGTGCTTTAAATCCATATCTGCCCACGCTTCGGTCTGATCAATCGTGAGGCGCGGTGGCGTTGTTTTCATCTCAAGCTGCGGTTTCGGTTGTTCAATCGACAGCTCGGCTTGTTGTTGACGCATATGCATATATCCGCGTTCCACCGTAATGGATAATTGCGGAAACGTCGCTTGCATCGTCAGTTGCGGGATTTTCATCTTATCTCATCCCCTTAACGTAAAAAATCAACGAGCGTCGGCTGAATGATGCGCGCCCCGACAGAAAGTGCTGCGCGATGCACACTTTCTTGCGACTTTAATTCTGTAATAATTTTTTCAATGTCTGCATCTTCGTTATCAGAAATCATTCGTTTGGCGATGAGTTGTTGTTCCGACAAACGCTGTTCCACGAGCTCCAAACGATTGACGCGCGCACCAAGTTCCGCACGTTCCGCGAGTACGTCGTTTATATGTGTGTCTAATTGAGAAAGCAAGTTATCTAAACTGTTTGTTGGATTGGCTAGTTCGTTTTCAATTTGCTGCAACGTATCGAACAACCCTTGATTAAATACATTGTTTGGGGTAACGTTAATTTTTAGTTTAACTCCTTTCGCCACTTCGACCATAAAATCATCGTTGTTGTTAGTAACAGTTGGTGGTGTCCCGTCTGCCACAGGTGCTTGTTCAATATTTGTCCCGTTGAAAATGTATTTGCCTGCGACTTTCGTGTTAGCAACTTGTACTAAATCTTTTTTCAACTGTTCAATTTCGCGGGCGATCGCTTGGCGGTCTTCTGGACCGAGCGTGCCGTTTTTCGCCTGAACGACAAGCTCACGAGCGCGCTGCAACACGTTTGTCGTATGATTGAGCGCAGACTCGGAATTTTCCATCCACGTATACGCCTCTGATAAATTGCGCTGGAATTGTTCGATTTCCGTTAAACTTGTACGATAATGCATTCCTTTCATCGCCACAACGGGATCTTCAGATGGGCGATGAATTTTTTTTCCCGTTGCTAGTTGTTGTTGATACGTACCAAGTTTGTCATAGCTTTTACTGACGTTGCGAAGCGTATTGTTCGCAAGCATCATTTGTGTGACGCGCATTCATTATTCACCTACCTTCCAACGATGCCCATATTGTTAATAATTTTATCCAACATTTGATCGATCATTGTAATCATACGCGCAGAGGCGTTATACGCATGCTGGAATTTCATCATGTTCATCATTTCTTCATCAAGCGATACGGAACTGACCGCCATGCGCCGTTCGTCAACCGATTGGCGAAGCACTTCGCTATTTTCAGATAACCGTTTCGCTTCTTGCGCGTTGACTGCCATTTGTCCAATTACACTTTCGTAAAAGTTTTGAATCGTTGTTGTGTTTCCTGCAATATTCATCGTTCCGTTTTTTACTTCAGCGAGCGCTTGGGCATTACTTCCGTCACCGATTTGACCTGTTGCTGACGCGGCAATGTTGTCAAGCGAATCTTTAATAATTTGTGCCACATCTAACGTTCCAGCTGGATCATTTGAATCGTAAGTGAAAAACGGCTTCGCACTCTTTGCAGTAGCATTATTTTTTATCTCCGTTACACTCCATCCACTTGAATGAACGGTATTAAACTCATCCGCGAACGCTTTCGCCATGGCATTTAAATCGCCTAACATTTCAGGATATAATCCTTTCGTCGTTGTACCCCCATCTTCGCTATATCCATACGAATAAAGGAGAGCGCCTATTTTTCCATTTTCCTTCAAACGTTCAAATGTTGAAAACGTTGTATTACCGAGCGAGAAGCCAACAATTGGTCCTGTTTTTGTTATATTGTCTTGATAGCTTAGTTGAAGTTCATTTACTTGTCCTAGTCGCCCATCAACAAGCGTCCCAATCACCGTGCTTCCTGTACGATCCACTAACTCGACCGTAAAACGTCCTTCCGCAATTTTTAAGGAGCTGCCACCGCTCGATACAGGGGTAACTTTCACATTTACATACTGCGACAACTCATCTAACAGCCGATTGCGCTCATCATATAAATCGTTCGGCAAATACCCATGTACTTCGACTTCACTAATTTGTTTGTTTATATCATTAAGCTGACGGGCTAATGAGTTAACGGCTTTAACCGTTACATCAAGTTCATTTTTTATATCGTCACGAATGGATTTTAGTGAACTTGATAAATAATGAAACGTCTCTGCGACTGCCATGCCACGCTGACGAACGACCGAGCGTGCGCCAGAGTTTGACGGGTTTACCGCTAAATCTTGAAGCGATTGCCAAAAGCGATCAAGCGTTTTTGCCAGCCCTTCATCCGATGGCTCGTTCATAATCTCTTCCATTTTATACAATGCTTCGGCGCGCGTATGCCAATAGCCGTATTTCATATTTTCGCCGCGATATTGCACATCTAAAAATTCTTCGCGCATCCGTTGCACCGTGCCGCCTTCTACACCTGTTCCCATTTGTCCAGGAATGACAGGGCGATTTTTCGAGGCAAACGGATACGGTGGCGTTTGTTCAAAGTTGACGCGCTGGCGCGAATAACCTGGCGTGTTGGCGTTCGCGATATTATGACCGGTGACATACAGTGCTTGCTGCTGGGCAGTCATCCCGCGCCTTACTGTTTCTAATCCGTGAAATGTCGAAAGCACAAAAAAACCCCCTTACGTTTTCGCTTCAAATGACGACCGTGGCGGCAATTCGTCTGTTCGCTTCGGGTCATACGTCACATCTTGCTCGTTCGGTATCATCAAATCTAATGTGAAATGAATAAATTGGAGCGATTGTTGCAGTAGTTGCATATTCAGTTCGTTTTGCTCTTTTAGTCGCGCGATCGTGTCGCTTAGTTCATTGGCTAGTTGAAGAAGCTTCATTCGTTCCCTTTCTTCCACCTGTTCAGCATATCGGCTCACCGTTCGTTCTTCCTCGGGTAAATGCGACAGAATGGTCATTCGTTCGCTTTCTAGCTGGCGAATGGCCATCACATATTTTTGTTCCTTCATCATCATTTGCTGCAACGTACCGACATCGCCTTTTTTAATCGCTTCTGTTTTTTGCTCTGCTAGTTGCAATAACCCACGATGAAACGTCAGCAACTTTTGCATCACATCAATCATGTTTGCTCGCTCCGTTATCGTTTATAGTAGCGCAATACACTTTCCGCAATCGCTCGTGCATCGATTGTATACGTACCTGCTTCAACTTCTGATTTTAGCCGTTCCACTTTTTCTAACCGTTCCGAAGAAAATTTCGCAGCTTCTTGCAGTTCTTTCGCTGCGCTAGAAATTTCAACTTGATCCATTTTTTTTGTCGCCTTCGTTGGCTTTTCCACACGTGACGTCCGCTCATATGGGTTAACGTTCATCGGTTGAATGCGGTTAATTTTCATATTTCCACCTCACTTTTTCCCGCCTTGTTTTCTTATATTTATTATCGACAAAAAGAAAAAAATGTTTAGTCATCTTTACGTCGCTCAGTAAAATACGTCGTCTGACGTTTCGCTTGTTTTTGTCGTTCTTCCTCTTGTTGAATTTTCGTCATCTCTTTTTGGATGCCACTAATACACGAAGAACATAGGCGTCCTTCCCGAATCGTTGCCCCGCATTTTTCGCACGGATAGCCGAGGTTTGGAAAATGAACGAGCTGCAACCGCCCTTTTTTAATCCATTTAATGATTAACGCTTCCTCTACCCCTGTCGCATCAACGACTTGAGACATTGTTGCCGTACGATTTTCTCGTCTTCGAATAAACGCATACACTTTTTCAAACAATTTCTCTTCCTCTTTATAACATGCCTCGCACACATCACGAAATTGCGTCCGCACAAACAAACTTCCGCATTTCGGGCAGTTATCTAACATGTTGCTCCCCCTTACGTGTAAATATTAATAATTAACCCTTGAATTTCACCGACAAGTCCAAGCAAATCAAGCCCTTTTTTTTCTTTTTCTAGTACGGTGTTTGTGAGCTCCACTAACTTTTGATCGACTTCTTTTACAAGCTTATAAATTTTCGACCGTCCCCCTCGGCTAAATCCGCGCTGTTCTTCAAGCTGCAAACTATTTTTCACCGCATCGTCTAAAAATTGTTTCACTAACTTTTTATATTGTTTTAAATCTTCCACCGTTTGCGACTCGGCTAATTTTTTTCCTTGCGCTTCAATTTGTTGCGCCATCGTTTGAAAACGCTCAAATAACACATCGCTTTTTTTCTTATGCATCACTTCCGTAAACGACACCGATTCCATCGGTGCATCCTCTTTTTTCGCCACACGGTTCAACGACGCCCGCGACACTTTTTGCACTTCCATCAACGTTCACACCTTTTTCTTTTTATTATGCCACAGTTACAAAAAAAGGGCGAGGTCGCATCGACCTACCCTTTTATCCATTAGCTTTTTAACAATTGTAAAATTCCTTGCGGCAACTGATTCGATTGCGCGAGCATCGCCTGTGCCGCTTGGTTTAAAATGTTGTTTTTCGTAAAGTTCGTCATCTCCATCGCCATATCTGTATCGCGAATGCGCGATTCGGATGATGTTAAGTTTTCATGCGCTGTTTTTAAGTTGTTGATTGTGTGCTCGAGACGGTTTTGGATCGCTCCTAAATTCGAGCGCTGTTCTGAAATTCTCGAGATTGCATAATCATATACTTTTACAGCAGCGGCAGCTTTTTCATGCGTTGTTACATCAAGTGCATATTCTGTGTTGTTACTTGAATCTCCATTATTTACATTCGAAATGTTTGTGTAATAAGCAATAAGCGTTTCGCCCAAATTATTTTGAAAAGAAGCAGATGCACCTGCTGTATCGCTAGACAATTTCAATGCTAGCGCACGCATATCATCAATTCCGATATTTAACGTTTGTCCTTCATTAGCGCCAATTTGGATTTTCAACGACTGATCAATTGTTCCACCCGTAATTGCAAACGTTGCTTCTCCATTAGTAAGTGCACCAACATCCATCGTTAAATCGCCATTGTGAAATTGTAGTTTGGAGTTTGGCGCAATGTTATTTAATGTTTCAACATCGATTCCGTTCGTGCTTAAAGTGGCTTTCGTTGTTGTATTTGCTCCAACAGTAAACGTACGAGTACCTGCAGATAACGTCCCTGTTGTAAAGGAAACGCCTGTGCTACCTCCAAATGAGTAGTTGCCATTATCATTGACGACAATCGTTGGAGTGCCTGCCACTTGATTAGATGACGAATCGACAAGTTTCGCTGTATACGCTGTAGTTGTGCCAACATCAATTGAAATAGACGTTACTCCTGTTGGATAATCACTTAAAGTATTTGCTGTATCAACAAAAATTCCACCATTGAGTGTAAGATTATCCCCGATATTAAAAGAAGTGTAGTTTGTACCATCAGTCGAATAGCTCAACGAACTTTGAATACCAAAAGTAGCTGTTTGGTTCCCAGTTGTACTTCCATATCCGTTATGGCTAATTTCGTATGTGATCCCATCTGTGCCATTAATTAAAACTGTTCCTGCTGTCGCATTCGTTGGAAGTAATGTAGTTGTACCAATTTGCACACCATTTTTTTCTAGAGATAACTCAGTGGTAATGTCAAATTCGTTGTACTTACCGTTTTCGCCATTGCTATTCAATTGATTATTAATACCACTAATAGTAGTAAAAGATACACCTAGCTTATTACCAGATAAGTCGTAAAATTCATAGTTTTGCTGATTATCGTCTAAAATAACGGCTTGAGATAATGCCATTCCATTTTTATTTTGTAATGTAACAGTAAATTTACCTGAACCAGCTGAAGTTTCTGCATACACTAATCTAAAGTCTTCACCTTTTGCGGTAAATTTAGTAGGGTCAATTGTCACATTGTTGATGTATGTGCCAGTTGCTGTTCCTGCTGTCACACCTGACGCTTTATTGATCGTTTTTATAGCAAATGCATCTGTCGGACTCACATTAGGATCAGCGGATATAATTTGAACATTGGTTAATCCTGTTCCTCCTGCATTAAAGCCGGTTACTGCATTCTCTCTTTTCACATAAAATGTGACCGATCCATCACTCAGCGGAGAGTTTGGTGCAATTGAAACGGCATCAATCATCGGAGATGATGCTGGGTTATTAGTAATTGTCTTGACGTTTTCCTGTTCAACTTTCACTCCATACGTATTGCCGATCGCTAAAGTAGAGGAAGGATCTAAAGTAATAGTCTGAATTCCACCTGCAACTGGATCTACATTTTGGAGTGCTTTTGTTACTACATCTTCAATTTTTACTTTATAGTTTCCAGGAACTATTGTGCTTTTTGGGTCCAATTGAATACTTGAGCCCAAAATGGTTGTTGTCCCACTCGAAAAGCTAGTTGCATCAATTTTGACACTTCTTGCACTGCTAGAAACAGATTCATTTAACAATTTTTTTGTATTATACTCAGTAGAGTTACCAATTCTGTTAATTTCCGACGTTAATTGATTGATTTCTTTTTGAATCGCTTCTCTATCTTCTGGCGTGTTCGTATCATTTGCCGCCTGCACCGCCAGCTCTCGCATGCGTTGTAAAATGCTGTGTACTTCGTTGAGCGCTCCCTCCGCCGTTTGAATGAGCGAAATGGCATCTAACGCATTGCGTTCCGCGACTTCTAAACCGCGAATTTGCGAGCGCATTTTTTCAGAGATCGCCAAACCTGCAGCGTCGTCTGCGGCGCGGTTAATGCGCAAGCCAGACGAAAGTTTTTCTAAATTTTTCGCTGTATTTGATTGGTTTACTGCCAAGTTACGATAAGCATTTAGTGCTTGAATGTTATGATTGATTCTCATCTTCTTTCTCTCCCTTACTCCGTCATAATAAATTGTTCGTATGTCGCTGCTTTTTTCGCTGCGACGTTTGTTGTCGGTTGTTTTTTCAACGCTTCATTCCATGCGGTCGCAATATCTTTTGCGATCGTGAGCACTTCTTCCATCATTGCTACATCCTTTTTCATATTTGCATCGATGAGGCGCTCTGCCATATAGTTATATAGCGCATCTAATTGATGAGCAATAATGCCTGCATCGTAATTTAACCCTACGCCAAGACGGCGTAAAATGTCGTTTGCTTTTTGTAATCGTTTATTGGCGTGAATGTAGTTTCCTTTTTTTGCGCTTGCGATCGCTTCTTCTATACTTTCCATTAGTCCTTCGTAAAGTAGCGCTGTTAATTGTTGTGATGTTTTTTTATACACCACTTCTTCCGTTAAAAAATCCACGCGCTCACTCCCCTTTTCATCGTTCACCTACTTTATTTATCGTCACAATTTTTTATTGTTTAATAGTTTCGTTCCATTTTTTCAATTAAAATTAAAATTTCTGCGATAACGGCATACAATTGGGGCGGAATCGTATCACCGAGATCGAGGTCAAGCAAATGTTGGACGAGCGCGGCATCTTGTTCGATCGGCACGCCGTTTTGTTTTGCCAGTTCAATAATTTTTTCAGCGACGTAACCGCGCCCGTGGGCGACGACGGTCGGGGCTTTATCTCCTTGTTCATAGCGAATGACCGCCGCCGAAGGACCGTTCATCTCTCGTTTTCGTTTTTGATTAAAGTACATCATATTGTAAAATCATATCCTTTCTCCGTCCATGTCGCTCGTTTTGGCTCGTTCGTTTTTTCTTCCGTTTTCTCAAATGTTGTAAATTGTACATTTCCGACACGGTAGCCGATTTCTTCAAGGCGCTTCGTAGCCGTTTCGACGAGTGGGCGCATGCGCTCGGCAAAATCTTCGCGGTCGTTGCGAAACGTCACGGAAATCGTCCGCTCATTTGCGCTTAATAATACGCCGACATCGCCGAGTTTTTTCGTCTCGAGTAAAAAGTATAAGCTACAGTTTTCCCAGTCGACTCGTTTTCCGTCGTTTCGTGCATTGACGTACACTTTCACATCTTTTACTTCCTTTTGCAACAGCAACGGAATGGTGAAAAAGAGCGTTTGCATCGCGCTTCCTTGGTCGTTTTTATTCAGTAGCTGCTGTCCCGTTATGTTCACCGCTGCTTGTTCGGCTTGTTTCGATCCTTCGCCACCCGTTTGTGCTAATTGCATAAGCAGTCCTTTTATCGTTTCTTCAGACTGTTCGCTTTCGCCGCGAAATGCGAGTGCATTTACCGTATCCGCTTCGTGCATAAAACCGAGGCGTTGAATCGTTTGTAACATGTGACGGGCAGACGGCTCGGGCTGAACGATTTCGTTCCATTGCGTCAGCAGTGCTTGTTCTGGTGTTTGTTGTTTCAGCGACTGCGCTTGAACAAAATGTTTTACTTTCACATCTGACGGTTTAAATTGCATTTGTTCAAACGTACTTTTTACTTGCTTCACAATTTTTTGCGCTTCCGTCATTTGTCCTTTATCTAGCAGCTTTTTCGCCTCCGCCAATTGTGAACTGGCTTGCAGCAATTTTTTCTCCATCGTCATATCCGCAAACAACATCGCATCGCTTTTTAAAATTGTTTGGTCGAGCTGTTTAATCGTCGTTTCTAGCAGTTGTTTGGCTTGCGGTCGCGCCGCTTGCTTGTATTGAGCAATCAGATGATCGATCGCATCTAAATTACGCATCATATCACGCTTCGTTTGTTGAAACTG
The DNA here is from genome assembly GCA_002243705.1 of Anoxybacillus flavithermus. Classification (GTDB taxonomy): domain Bacteria; phylum Bacillota; class Bacilli; order Bacillales; family Anoxybacillaceae; genus Anoxybacillus; species Anoxybacillus flavithermus. The sequence goes on along the minus strand of CP020815.1, from coordinate 817,160 downwards.
TTTCGCTGCTTCTGCCATTCGTTTCGTTACCGTTTGAACGATCATATCTTTCGACTGTAAACCGAGTGCCGCCAACGACTCGTACGCCGCATCAGCAGGTGAGGAAGCGTCATTTGTCGGCAACGTCGGTTCGATTTGTTGAAGTGCTTGGACGACCGTTTGTCTTGCAGCCATTTCTCTCCCGTTTTCCGCAAGCTCATCGGCACGAGTTAATGCCTTGTGAAGCGATGGTTCCATATGTCGGGCAAGTTGCGCCCGTACCATTTGCAATGCTTCTTTGACATTTGGCTCTTTTTGCATCGTTTTTATCGCTTGCGCAATTAGCGCGCGAACGTCATTGGTTGCACGTTGTTCATTTTCTATTGTCGCAATCGCCGTGAAAAGCTGTTCGCGCTGTTTATCTAGCATCTGTGCTATTTGCTGAAGCGTTTGTGGCATATTCGGTCGTTTCGTGAGCATAGCGTCTGCTTGTAGCTGACGAACCGCTTCTGTTAACGTCATCGTTTGCTGCTCGAGGCGATCAGCAATCATATTTGCGCGATTCATATATTCAGGCGCAAGCTGTTGTTCAATAGATTGCAATGCTTGCACGAGTGGTTGGCGAGCTTCCACATCACGACCAACCGTTTCAAATAATTTTGCTTGACTTAATGCACGAACCACTTTCTCTCCTTGTTCCGCTGGTAACGTACGAGCCAGTTCTCTCACTTGCGCCTCCACCGCTTTCACCGTCGGTGTGTGTTCTACTTGCTTTCGTACCTCGACCACTTGTTTCAGCTGGCCTTCTTGCACGTCTACTTTCGCCATCGGTGCGTTTGTGCGCAATGATTCTTTCGTTTCTACTTCTACTTTTTGTCCTGCTGCCCTCAATGCTTGGATAAGATCGGTTTTCGCCTTTTCTCCTAGTTGTTCTACACGTTCAATCGCTTCATGTAATTCATTCGCTTCAATGCGTGGAAGCACCGTTTCTTTCAACTGACGAACGGCATCTTCGATCGAGCGCGCGTTACGAACTATTCGTTTCGCTTCATCAACCATTTGTTTTTGCATAGTTGAGGAAGGTTGTGCCGGTACATTGTCTTTTTCCTCTACTGAAGCAAACGCTTCAAGCAGTCGCTCTTTTGCGCTAAGTGGTTGCCCTGAGCGATACAGCTGCTCTGCTTCTTGTAACGCTGTACCGAGCGTTTGGCGAACGACTTCGCTTCCTTTCGCAATGGTAAGCGCTTTGGCGACAATCGGCTCACGTTCAATTTGCTGACGTACCATTTGCAGCTGCTTCTCTTTCGTTGCCGCACGCTCCATTTGTCCATGATCTATTTTTTCATTTACTTCCGCCATAGCGACAGCTTGCATGATGCGGCTTCGGGCAAACGTCTCATGTCCGCGCTCTTTCAAAAAAGTTGCCTCACGCACAGCTTTCGCGATTTCGTCATGTCCGTTTTCTTCTGCAAACTGCTTCGCCAGTTCGAGCACACGATCCATGTTTCGCTCCTGTTGCAGTTGTGCACGTAGCTCGCTAACCGTTTGCGACTGTTGTTTGACGATTGGAGTAAATGAAAAATGTTTATCAATCGCCTGAACAATATCATGTAACGATTCACTGAACGGCTTGCCGTGGAGCGCTTCATGAACGGCTTGTAGCTGCTTTATTGTCATATCAAGCTTTTTCGTTGCTGCGATTTGAATCGTTTCTAACTTTTGTTCAACCGTTCCTTTTCCTTCTGTTAAAAACGTACGCAAAGACTCTACCGTTTCACGAGTGAGCGGCAGTTGTTTTTGAGTGACAATCATCGCCGCTTGGCGAAGCTCAGGTGTTTCGAACTTTTCAAACGATGACGCTGGAGGAGGAGTTACAACCTTTCCTTCCACTACATCTCCATCTCCACCTGTCACTTGCACTTTCACTCGTCCAGATGGCGGTACGTCGCCTTCAAAGCGAAACCGAATGTCGACACCTCTTAATTGTACAATCGCTTCTTTTTCACCTACTTGCTCTTTGACGACCGCCTCATACACATCTCCTGCTTTTAACGTCACAGTCGTTGAAGGTGAAGATGCCGAGCGATAATGTCCGTATCCGCGAATTTCCATAACGATCCATCTCCGTTCTCCGATTTTCCTACTCTTTATATCGACTGGAGGAATGCAGTTTTCAATGGGAGTTTGTTCCCAACTATGAACGGACGAGCGTAAACGAACAAATCTCTTGCGCACCTGCGTCATACAAAAGTTTTGCCGCTTCGTGCACTGTCGCCCCTGTCGTGTAAATATCATCCACGATGACGATGCGCTTTCCGGCTACATCTTCTCCTGTCAAACAAAACTTCCGTCCGGCAAAGCGTTCACGTCTCGTTTTTTTCGACTGTTTTTCGTCGTCGATTCGTTGTAAGGCAAAAATCATCGGCACCGATAAAAGTGAAGCGATCGCTTCCGCTTGATTAAATCCGCGTTCAGCTAATCGAGAAGGACTAAGTGGAATCGGCACGAGGAACACATCCGAAGAAAAATGTTCATCAAACACGCGACGAACATCGTGACGAAACGCTTCAATAAGCGCATAATCACCACGAAATTTAAAACGGTTTATCACTTCTTTCATCCAATCGTTATACATATACACAGAAACATTTTGCTTCAACACACTTTTTCGTTTTTCCCACGCGATACAATCTTCACATATCGCTTGATCGCTTAAACGGCTACATCGTTCACAGCGATTCCCGTGAAGCCGAACAAAACGGGCTCGACAACGCGGGCAACAAACATCCGCTTGACGAAGCGTCAAAAGCAGCGCAAACGACATCGCTGGCACCCATTCATCATGACAAATCAAACATTTCATTCGTCAAGCAACCCTCGCTTTCGTGCTTCATCGTTCATGCGTACAATATGACGCTTGGCGGCGATCATCGCTTTCGTTTTTCCAAAATGAAAAAAGCGGACATCACCTGTCGGATACTGAGCACTTCGCCCGACGCGTCCGGCGATTTGCACGAGCGCGCTTTCTGTAAAAATCGGTTGTTCTGCACCTAATACAGCTACATCAATATTTGGTACTGTTACACCTCGTTCTAAAATAGTCGTTGTGACAAGCAGCGGAATTTGCCCACGTCGAAACGCAAGCACTTTTTCTTTTCGTTTTGGATCTTCGGCGTGCACGCCTTCAATATGCGGATGAAATTGTTGGAAATACGTAACAACTTGTTGCAAAAAGTCGATGTGAGGAACGAATAAAAACGCTTGTTTGTTTCTTTCGAGATGCTCGTTTACCCATTGCACGACACAGGAAGGCAAACGTTGATTACGCCACTTTTTTTGCCAATTTCCGCACCATTCAAATGTCGGGACAGGAAGCGGACGGCGATGATAGCGCGCAGGAATCGTCACCGCTTTTCGTTTTCCGCTTTTTACTTCACGTTGCCATTGTTCGTTTGGCGTAGCGGTTAAATAAATAAGTGCAGATGTCGGTTTTCGGGCGCGTTCAACAGCATATGCAAGCATTGGCTCAACGCTATACGGAAACGCATCCACTTCATCGACAATCATCACATCAAAAGCGTGATAATAGCGAAGCAACTGATGTGTCGTCGTCACCGTCAATGAAGCAAGTTTACCACGGTCTTGGCTGCCGCCATATAATGCCGCCATATCGACCGATGGAAATACACTCGCCAAACGCGGCGCTAGCTCTAATACAACATCGGTGCGCGGAGCCGCAATGCAAACGCGCTTTCCGTGCGACAGCGCCATATCAATTCCTGCGAATAATACTTCTGTTTTCCCTGCTCCACATACTGCCCAGACAAGTAAATCGTCGTTTCGTTCAATGGCTCGGCAAACTTCGTCGGAAGCCATTTGTTGTGCTGGAGATAATTGACCGTTCCATTGTAGCGGTGAAGAAAAAGAGGTCGAAGGAGTGGGTCCAATCCAAATGACGAGCGGATTGCATTCGCTACATCGTCCCATCATTATACATTTTCGACAATACGTGCATAGGCGACCACAACAGGCACATGGGAAAGAAGCAAAAAGCTGTTGGTCATCGTTATTGCACCGAACACAACGATAACCTTTTTTCGTTTTGACGATACTTTCAATGATTTGAACATGCTCCGCATCATAGGAAAAAGAAAGTTCAGACTTTAACAGCTGTTTCCCAACAAGAGACAATCAAATCACCCCACTAAAAAAGAAGTGGACGATGCGCCCACTTCTTCTATTCGTGCTAATTAAAAAAATTCCTGTTTATTTTTTATACCAGCCGAATCCCATTGCCCCTTCACCTAAATGCGTGCCGATGACAGGACCGAAGTAGCTAAGAAAAAATTCAACGTGAGGATATCGCTGTTCGAGTGCTTCTTTCCACGCACGCGCTTCTTCTTCACGATTCGCATGAATAATAACTGCTCGCATCGGCACGCCGAGATTGGCATCTTGTACAAACAACTCTTCGATGCGCTGGAGCGCTTTTTTACGCGTACGAATTTTTTCAAACGGAACGATGACTTTGTCAACGAAATGTAAAATCGGCTTCACTTGCAGGAGGCTGCCGATAAACGCCTGCGCTCCACTTAATCGCCCACCACGTTGCAAATGTGATAAATCATCAACCATAAAATACGCACGCACCGATCGTTTCATTTCATTTAACCGCGCAATGATTGCCACTGGATGCATACCTGCCTGTGCCATCTCCGCAGCTTCAATGGCATAAAACCCTTGCATCATGCAGCTAATTTCTGAATCGTATGCGTACACTTGGATTTCCTCAACCATTTGCCCTGCGGACACAGCTCCTTGGTACGTACCACTAATGCCGCTTGATAAATGAATCGAGATGACGGCGTCGTATTGTTTTGCTAGCTGCTCGAACGTTTCAACAAATAGCCCAATCGGCGGCTGTGACGTTGTAGGCAATTGTTCGCTCGTTTTTACTTTGTCAAAAAAATCTTCTGCGCTCATGTCAATCTCTTCACGATACGTCTCTGTTCCAAAGACGACGCTTAAAGGAATGATATGTATATTCAACTGTTCACGAATATGTTTCGGGATATATGCTGTACTATCCGTTAAAATCGCCGTTTTCATCGTCTTTACCTTCCTTGTCCAAAATTTTTCCTATCTGCATTGTACTACATTATAACTACCATTGCAGTCAACTACCCCCACTTAACTAACGTTTGAAGTGGGGGCTTGCAACTCCCCAGAAGTGCGAGCGGACTTCGTCCTCCTTCCTTGACTTGGGGTTGCATCAGGGGGGGTTGACGGCACCCCGACCACACAAGTCATGCTTGAGTGGTCACGCCATGATGGTACTCGATTCCCTTTTGGCGTAAGTTTAACGCCCCTACTCGATCATCGTTGGATGTATAGCCACATGCCTCACATATAAACGTATGGATCTGTTTTTTGCGGTTGTTTTTATGGGTAAACCCACATGTCGGGCATTGCTGGCTCGTGTAAGCAGGATGAACGGCAAGGACGTGGCTGTCGTGTAGTCGTGCTTTATATTCAATGAACGAGCGGAGTTGAGCGAACGCCCATGTAAATCGTACATATCGGTCTTTTTTGCGAACGCACACCATATCGTTGATGCCCGTCAAATCCTCTAGGACAAGCAAGCTATGCTTCCCTGCAAACCGAACAAGTGCCTTGCTGACACAATGATTGACATTGGTCATGAAACGGTTTTCTTGCCCAGCGATTTTCTTTAGCTTGCGTTTAGCGGATTTCGTATTGTTGTTCGTATGCGACTTTCGATGCAAAGTTCAACGCTTGTTTCATCGCTTGCATCGTTTCCACGAGTTGCAGGTGTTGAGTTTCCGTTGGTAACAACCGAATGTTAGCGGTGACGACCAATTCCATACGTTTCACCTCCTTTTCAGTATATATACAATTATACGATATATTAAAGAATTAACCGTTTTTCGTACGAAAAATAAAAAAAGAGCCATTCCTCCCCCACCTTCCCTTCACTTAGAGGTGGGGGAGGAATTGCCTAATGCCGTTGAAAAAGGTTGTCGAATCCACTCGACAACCTCATTTCACTTCGACCCAGCCGTTTTTAATCGCAACGACAACCGCTTGTGTACGATCGTTAACATTTAACTTTTGTAAAATATTGCTTACATGGTTTTTCACTGTTTTTTCGCTAATATATAGTGCATCCGCAATACCTTTATTGCTTTTTCCGTCTGCCAGCAGCTGCAATACTTCACACTCTCTGCGCGTTAATAAATGGTACGGACGACATACACCTTGATTTTGCTTTTCTTTTCCACCTCCCTCTCCTGCGACGAGACGGCGATATTCTTTCACAAGGTTGTGTGTCACTTTCGGATGTAAATACGAACCGCCTTCTGCCACAACACGAACCGCTTCAATTAAAGCGTCCGCATCCATTTCCTTCAACAAATACCCCATCGCTCCCGTTTGCAACGCATGCATGACGTAACTTTCATCATCATGAATCGATAAAATGATCACCTTTGTATCTGGATATGCTTCAATCAGCTGACGTGTCGCTTCTACACCATTCACATGAGGCATGTTAATGTCCATAATGACAACATCGGGTTTATATCGCTCAACAAGCGCTAACGCTTCGTCACCGTCGCTTCCTTCCGCAACAACTTCAAAATCTTGTTCGAAATCTAAAATACGTTTAATGCCTTCACGAAACAATTTATGGTCATCAATTAACACGATGCGCGTTTTCATTGTTGTTCCCCTTTCTTTTTCGCTTACTGAATCGGAATGTGCATCGTCACAATCGTCCCGCGTCCAAGTTGTGAATAAAGATGCAGCTTCCCTTCCAACCATTCGATTCGTTCACGCATACCGATTAATCCGAATGCTTTATCCTTTTTTTCGTTCGGATTAAAGCCTTTGCCATCGTCTTTCACGACAATGAGCAAATGATCTTTTTTTAGCTCTATTTTTACTTGAATCTCCTTCGCCTCCGCATGCTTTAATGCGTTTTGCACCGCTTCTTGCACGAGACGAAAAATGGCGACTTCAAAACGATCGGACAGGCGACGCACCTCTCCTATGTATGTAAACGTAATCGTTTTTTTATGATATTCTTCGATTGTTTGTAAATATTTTTTCAATGTCGGAATTAAACCGAGGTCATCAAGCGCCATCGGACGCAAGTCGTAAATGATGCGACGTACTTCATACAAAGCGGAGCGTACCATCTTTTTTAAATCGCGCATTTCACCAATAGCTTCTTCTGCTCCACGTTCGCGGTAAATGCGTTCAATTAAATCGGAACGCATAATGACGTTCGCAAGCATTTGCGCAGGGCCATCGTGGATTTCCCGCGACAGGCGTTTTCGCTCTTCTTCTTGTGCCTCAATAATGCGAAGTCCAAATTCTTGTTTTTCATTCGCACCGGTAATAAATTCACTTAATTCACGGAAATCCCCATTTAAATAGTTTAACACAACGGTCACTTGACCGATTAAATGGTCTGCCCGTTCAATCGTTTCTTTGACAGCCGCAAGCCGTCTTTCTAACTCATCGCGACGTTGCCGCAACTGCTTTTCTTTTTCTTGTGCCATCGCGAGTTCCATCTGTAATGCGTGTGCTTTCTCATATGCTTGGCGAATTTCAGCTTCCGTATAACGCGAAAAGTTTTTACTAACATCTGACAACCGTCGTCTTGCCAGTCTTGTTTTCATTTCTAAGTCATCTGTTTGGGAAATGACACGTTGTACTTCTTCTTTCGTCCGCCGTAACTCTTCAAGCAACCGCTCATGTTCTTTTCGCGATTGCTCACTAATATGAAAAATTTCCGCTTTACTTTGATCGACTGTCTCAATCATTTTTTTTACAATTCGGTCCAGTTCTTTTGCATTCATCTTTTTATTGGACATACACACCACCTAAAGAAAAAATGACCAAAAGTCAAACAAAACGACTTTTCTGACTTTTATTCAAACGCCTTTCTTGCTTTGAACATTGGACATATCGCTTTATAATTTATTATAGCACGTTTCAACGATTTCCATCAGCATTTTTCGACAAAAGCCGCATAACATTCCAATCGATATTTGAGGTGATTACACGTTGTTAGAGACATACTATACGGTAAAAGGATATGGGGAAGCAGAAATTGTCATTGAAAAATCGCGCTTCATTTGTTATGTCGAGCGCGCAACGACAGAAGAAGAAGCGATTCGCTTTATTCAACAAATAAAGAAAAAACATTGGGATGCGACGCATAACTGCTCGGCCTACCTCATTGGCGAACACGACCACATCCAAAAAGCAAACGATGATGGGGAGCCGAGCGGCACTGCAGGCGTTCCGATGCTTGAAGTATTAAAAAAGAAAAAACTAAAAAACACGGTCGTTGTCGTCACACGCTATTTCGGCGGTGTAAAACTCGGTGCGGGGGGGCTTGTGCGCGCTTATGGCAAAGCGGTCACAGAAGGATTGAAAGCAGCAGGCATTGTTGAACGAAAACTGATGCGCATTATGCATACAACGATCGACTATACGTGGCTCGGGAAAGTCGAAAATGAACTGCGCGCTTCAACCTACTCGATGAAAGACATTCGTTATGCCGAGCACGTCACAATCGACACGTACGTTGAAGAAAAACGAAAAGACGAATTCTGCGCATGGATGACGGAACTGACAAACGGGAAAAGCACAATCATAGAAGGTGAACACGTATATGTGGAGTTTGACGTCGCACAGTAAAAAAATTTTCGTTTACGACTGCATAAAAATTTTGTAAAATGATGATTGTTTATATGTCGATATTTGTTGAACTTTTGAAAAAGGGGAACGACGATGGAAAATAGACGAGTATATATGAAAAAAAAGAAGAAAAAGCGAAAAAAAATATGGACGTTCGTATTGCTTCCGTTGCTTCTTCTCCTCATTGGCGGAGGGGCATATGCGACATTTCTCTTCAATAAAGCACAATCTGTCATTCAGCAATCGTTTGAGCAAATTGACGGACGCGAGAAGTCAGAAAAACGAATGAAAGAAGTCGATCCAAACGCAGACAACATCTCCGTTTTATTTATCGGGGTAGACGACAGCAACATTCGCCAAAAGAAAGGAATGGGCGCAGTACGTTCCGATGCGCTTGTCCTTGCGACATTTAACGTCAAAGATAAGACGGTCAAATTGCTTAGCATTCCGCGCGACTCTTACGTGTATATTCCAATCGAGAAAAAATACGATAAAATTACGCACGCCCATGCATACGGCGGAGTGAAAGCGACGGTCGAAACGGTAGAAGAGTTGCTTGACATTCCAGTCGATTATTACGTAAAAATGAACTTTGAAGCGTTCGTCGATGTTGTCGATGAGCTTGGCGGCATTGAATTTGATGTCCCTTATGAACTGCGTGAAATGGACTCCAACGATCGGAAAAATGCGATTCACTTAAAACCAGGCTTACAAACATTAAACGGGGAAGAAGCGTTAGCGCTCGCAAGAACACGTAAATACGATAACGACATTGAACGCGGTAAACGCCAACAAGAACTCATGAAAGCCATTTTCAAAAAAGCGATGAGCGTCCAGTCATTAACGAAATTTGATGATATCATGGAAGCGGTCGGAAAAAATATGACGACGAACTTAACGTTTGAAGAAATGAAAGGTTTCTTTGCTTATGCGACAAAAGGTGCGGGCGCAAATATTGAGACGCTTCATCTCAAAGGAGAAGACGCGCGCATTAGCGGAGTATATTATTATCGACTAGACGAATCGACTGTAGATGAAATAAAACAGACGTTAAAAACGCATCTTGACGTATCGTCTTATCAAGCACAAACAGAACAGTTCGCTCAAGAACAGTAAAAAAGAGGGTGTCCGCGCGACACCCTCTTTTTTATGATATTTTTCTCATACCGCGAACCATTTTCAACAATGGACGATAGTCTTTCCCGACAAGACCAATTTTCTCCACGACAAGTTCAACGACAAGCAACACAAACGCGATCACAAGCAACGCACCAAACATCGTCGCTTTCGATAATACGACAGCAGCTAGTCCAAACATTGCCGCCATTCCGTAAATAATCAATACTGTTTGGCGATGACTATACCCAAGACGCAATAAGCAATGATGCAAGTGCGATTTATCTGGCGCTGATAATGGCTGCTTATTCACAATGCGACGCACGATCGCAAACAGCGTGTCCGAAATTGGCACACCTAAAATGAGAATCGGGATAATTAACGAAAACACCGTAACGTTTTTAAAGCCGAGAAGCGATAGCACAGAGATCATATAGCCTAAAAACAAGGCACCGGTATCACCCATAAAAATTTTCGCTGGATGGAAATTATATAGTAGAAACCCAAGCGTACTTCCGAGCAATAATAAACTCATCGCAAAAACGAACACGTACGTATTGCCCATCGTCGCCGCCATTCCAGCAATCGTGACAAGCGCAATCGACGATACACCAGCGGCTAAGCCGTCTAACCCGTCGATTAAGTTGATGGCGTTTGTAATCCCAATAATCCAAAGCATCGTGATCGGAATGCTCAGTAACCCAAATTCAAGGTGACCACCAAATGGCAAGTTAATGAAATCGACTCGAATACCACCATAAACAACAACAACAGCTGCAATCACTTGTCCGAGCAACTTCCATTTCGGTGGTAGCTCATATATGTCATCAAGCACGCCCGTTAATACGATGATCGTTGCTCCGATGACAATTGCTGTTGCGTACGGGCTAGCTGGCTTCAATACGAAATAGCCGATGATAAAACTAATAAAAATAGCTAATCCACCTAAACGTGGCATAATTTTTTGATGAACTTTTCGCTGATTTGGTTTATCTGTTGCTCCGACCCGAAACGCCAACCACTTCACAGCAGGCGTAATAAGCACAGCTACGATAAAGCAAAGAAACAAGGTGAAATAAACCATAGGAAACCTCCCTATTTGTTAGCATTCCCGATTTTTCGATCAATTATTGTTTAAAAAGTAACACTTTCTACCATCTCTTTTCGCAAACCTATCAGACATTATACCATAAATTTTAAAATCGACAAATGGAAAATAGAAAACTAGAATTTTGTTACATTTTCGCCCTTTTTGTTGAAATCATTTGGTATAATGTGAGATAGATAGAACGAGGGAGGAGAAAAGCGGTGAAGAAAAAAACGATCATCATCATGTTGCTTGCAGCGATGCTAACCGTTTCCGCATCGAAAGCATTGGCAGACAATGAACCAGTTTTAGCTAGCGTCGAATGGGTACTAGCAAAAATCAATCCGTTAAATGATCGCGTCACAAAACTCGAACAGCGGGTTCAGCAACTCGAGCAAGAAGTTGAAAAGTTGAAACAACAATTAGAGGCGGCGAAATGACGATGAAACATATTCGATGGATCGCATTCGCTCTCATCACGTTTTTATTCATTCCGATGTCTGTTGATGCTGCATCGTATCCGACACCTGTAAAGGTCAAGCTATTACCAACCGACACGTTTCTTGCAACAGCAAATGGAGACTATCAGCTCGTTGATTTAAAAACAAAGCAAGTCATCCCATTTACAAATCCGATTGCTTTTTCGCAAACGAACGGGGCTGTCGTGGCAACAATTAACGGCGTGTCTTACACATCGACAAGCGGCTTTTTGTTAGATGAAGTGACACAAAACGATCAAAACGATGTGACCATCGGCAGCATTCAACAAGCAAACGGTACATCAGCACCTGTCAAATACCGCGGTTCATTTGAAATTACACCCGGACCAACGGCACCAAACTTATTTAATACGTTAGACATGGAAGACTATTTAAAAGGTGTTGTCCCAGGAGAAATGCCGTCATCTTGGCATAAAGAAGCGTTAAAAGCCCAAGCGGTCGCCGCGCGCAGCTATGCATACGCTCAACTGAAAAAGTCATCATTTTTACAAATGACCGTTGCTAGTCAAGTATACGGTGGAAAATCAAAAGAACAAGCGACATCAACAACAGCCGTCAATGAAACGGCAGGCATATATGCCACATATCAAAACGAACCGATTCCTGCCTACTTTCACTCAAGTTCAGGTGGAAGTACAGAAAATAGCGAAAATGTATGGAGTGGCACTGTTCCGTACATTCGCGCTGTTTCTGACCCGTACGATCGTCACCCGAGCAATCCACACTATGGATGGAACGCCAAAGTGGCAACAAATGTCGTGTCAATGAAATTCAAACTAACAAACGAACAAGTCGTATCGCTCCGTGTCGCACAAAAAACAAATGCAGGAAGCGTTCAACAAATGGAGGCAACTGTTTACAATCCCATTACAGGACAAAAACGTACGATACAAGCAAGACCTTCATTTGTCTCATCGGCAGATTCGTTTCGTTCATTTTTCGGCATTTCATTAAAAAGTATCGCTTTCGATGTAAAAGGCAATGCAAACGTGAAAATCAAACGAGCAGACGGATCCGAGCAAACGGTTGATCATATCGCTGGCTATGCGCTTCAAACAACTAGCGGGCAAACGACGATCGCATCAGGAAATGCTTCCATTCGTACAGAAAACGAAACGATGTACTATCCGACTGCCCCAACGGAATTTACGTTCACAGGCAATGGATGGGGACATCGGCTCGGCATGAGTCAATGGGGCGCGCGTTCGATGGCGGAAAAAGGCTTTACGTACGATCAAATTTTAAAATACTACTACAAAGGAATCGAAGTGAAAAAAATAAAGTAGGCTGTGTTCGTACACAGCCTACTTATTTTTTTGTAGCGCTCGATCCATAAATGTCGCAAAATGAGCGCGGGTCGTCGGTTGTTCTGGATAAAAATAACCGTTATCCCCTTCCGCGATACCGTGTTGGGAAATGATACGAATTTCTAACGCACCTTGTGTTCGATCGTCAACATCTTTATACCCTGCATACGGGGCAGATGTTGCTTGTAAACGAAAAGCGCGTTGAATAATCATTGCCATATGCTGACGTTTCATGGACTCTTTTGGCGCAAAGCGATTGTTTGGGTACCCTCCGACAAAGCCTGCCTCGTACGCCGTCATAATTTCGCGAGCAAATGGATGAGAATCGGGAACATCCACAAAAATCGATGGCTTGTTCGATAGCGGCAGTTGAAACGCCCGAACAAGCATAGCAGCTGCTTGTGCACGCGTAATCGCTTGATTTGGGGCAAATAAATCGTTGCCAACGCCACCGACGATGTTTTGACGATATAGGCGAGTAACAGGTACATACGCCCAATGGCTAATCGGAACATCTTTAAACACTTGCGGGGAATCGGCAGCTGTTTTTATTTTTGCTAGCTGCTGTTCAAGTTGTTTCACCTTTTCGTCGATTTGATTTAAACGGCTATTTGTATCCGCCAACTGCTGTTCTGTCCACGGTGCTGTCGCAATTTCTTGCTCTTCACTTGCCCTTGCATGTTCCTGCTCGCATGCTGCTAGCAACAGCACGCTAATAGAAACAACGGAGAGAATCCATCTTCTCACCATGTCACCCCCTCTATTGCGACGTGTAATATTTCACAATACCTTGATAAATGGCTTCGGCATATATATTTTGATATTCTGCTGACGTTAGTTTCGCGCGATCTTCCTCATTCGAAATAAATCCAAGTTCCACGAGCACGCTCGTGACACTGTTGTTGCGCAACACATACAACCCGCTATTTTTTACGCCACGATCAACCATATTCGCCATACGAACAATTTCTTCTTGGATGAATTGCGCTAATTTTTTACTTTCTTCTCCATTCGGATTTGTCGATGAATCGTAATACACTTCTGCTCCTTTTGCGGCTATGTTTGTCGCAGAATTTGTATGAATGCTAACAAACATTTCCGCATAGTTATTTTTTGCAATATCAACGCGATCTTGCAACGTCGGATAAACGTCCGTCTCGCGCGTCATAACAACCGTTGCTCCCGCTTTTTCAAGCTTCCCTTTCAGCAACTTCGCCACTTCAAGCACAATCGTTTTTTCGTTCGCTCCTCCGCTCATGGCACCAGGATCTTTTCCACCGTGTCCCGCATCGACGACAATAATGCGCCCTTTCACAGGAGAACCTGCGATATTTCGCAATTTTAAATACGTTTTATGCACGTAAGCAAATTGACCGTTATAAGCTATTTTGGCCCAATAACCATTTAAATCGTAAACGTCAACAACTTGTCCTTTCGTTAATTTTCCGACAATATTCCCTGTTGCTGATGGCGTTTGGCGAACATTCAGCGTAGCAGTCGTCACCATTCCTTGGATATTTGTTTTGCCTTGTTCAATTAAGTCTGGCAACGGCAAACGAAATTGATCGTTTATCGTCCGAGCTAGCAACGTCGCAAACTCAGCACGTGAAATAGCATCTTTCGGAAAAAAATTCCCGTCTCGCCCATTTGCTATGCCGTGATAATATAAACGATTTATATGCGCAAGTGCCCAGTGACCTGTCGTATCTTTAAATACGGAGGCAGCCTCAACCGCAGCACCTTTGCTAGGAAGAGAAAAGGCGTTTACAAGAACGATGCTCATTTCAGCCCGCGAAAGACTATCATTTGGACGGAAATTCGCCGTGCCGTCTCCTCCCATAATCCCAAGCTGCACAGCTCGGGCAATCCAACCACGCGCCCAATGGTTGTTCGGAATATCTTGAAATGACAACGTTCCGTCTTTCCACTCTGTCTGTCCGAGAGCGCTGACGATCATTTTCGCCGCTTCTGCCCTCGTCACCGATTGCGCCGGACGAAACTCTGATGTTTGTCCAGTTTGATAACCGTTAATAATTTGCGCATTTGCTAAAAAATCAATTTCATTTTTCGCCCAATGACCGTCTCCAACATCGACAAATCGTCCTTCTTGCTTTAATTCTGTATTTGCCCAACTATGTGTGGGGACAGAAAACAAAGCAAGAAAAACGATCAACAAACAATATATGCGACGTTTCCCCAACATATTTTTCTCCCTTTCGACATTTTTCTATTATCAAGCATAACAAACAATCCTAACCTTTTCCATACCCATCAACGCATATTTTTCTTATCGACAAAAAACGACATAAACCGACAATTTTATACAGTAAAGTTATTATTTTTGTAGTGATTTTTTTAAAAAAAACGGCTATACTTACTTGTGCGATAAGATTTTGGTTGCTAAGTCAGCCTCCCCGCCATTTGGAAATGGCGGGGCTTTTTTTATGCCGATTTTGTCGAATGTTGTCGAATAAATGTCGACACGCGCACGATCATGGCACACATTTGCGCCCTCGTCACCGGCTCATGTGGATGAAAATATGGGGCTTTTGCAATAATCCCCCGTTCCGCTAGCAATTGTACCGCTTTCCACACTTCTTGTTGTTTCACATCTTGAAATGGGTAAACAGAGCGAATCGGCTCATTCTCTAGTTGAAGTGCACGCATGAGGAGTAAAGCAAGCTGTCCGCGCGTCAGCCGCTCATGTAACAACGCTTTACCTCCCGTTCCTTTCACCATTCCTTTTTCCGCTGCTGTTGCTACTAACAGCGCATTCGTAGTTGTCAATGGTACATCGACAAAAGGAGCTGACAACAAAGATGGCACTTCCCAATCGAATAGGCGAGCAAGCATCACAATGCTTTCGCGACGCGTGAGATGGTGATTTGGACGAAACGTACCATCTCCATACCCGCGTATTATCCCTAGCTGTTGTGCCTGTAAAATATCGCTATACGCCCAATATGTTTTCTTTACATCAGAAAACGGCGTTGGTCGAATAGGAGTAGCACGAGTATCGGAAGCGATCACTCGCTGTTGTTCATCTGTGATGACGACCGCCACATCCCCTTGTTGCTTCGTTAAATCAAATAAACGAAACGACATCATTTCCCTATCCACATGAAATGAATGAACGAGCTTTCCATTCACAAAAAGATGACCTTGTTTTCCGACAAATGAAGAAGATAATGCTAAAATGTATGTGCGATTTTTTTCGATCGGTTGCCCCGGTTGTAAATTGAGCCAATCGATACCTAGTGGAGCCGATAACGCAAGCGCTTGTTGCCATTGGATCATCCCATATCCGGTATACATATCGTATCCACGCCAATACACGTCTTTTGCTGTTTTCCATACGCGTTTGCGAAGCTGAATCGCATCTTCTTCAGGATACATCGCGCGCAATATAGCGAGTAATGCAGAGACGTGCGGAGCTGCCATCGATGTACCACGCAACGCACGATAGCCAGACAAATATGTGCTTATTAAAAAATCGCCCGGAGCGCTCACTTCTACGTCCCAACCATAATTTGAAATAGAAAGTGGCATGTGTTGTCGATCGATCGCCGCTACCGTAATCACTCCAGGGTAGCTGGCAGGATAAATGTTTGTCGTTGGCATATGGCTATTGCCAGCTGCCGCCACGACGTGCACGCCACGTTTGACAGCTTCTTCAATGACCGCTTTTAACACTTCCGTTTCTCCTTGACCGGCTAGGCTTAAATTCATAACGGAAGCACCGTGATCGAGGGCATATTTCACTCCTTTTGCAATTTCAAAATCACCGCCGACTCCATAACGATCCAACACTTTAATCGGTAAAATATCGACTGGGGCGTCCCCGATAAGCCCTGCAATCCCTTTGCTATTATTGATACGGGCAGCTAACATACCAGTCACATGCGTACCATGCCCAAACGTATCATGGGCATACCGCTGTTTTTCAGCATAATCAACCCCGACGCTATATAACACGTGATCGCTCAAATCTTCATGCCATGCGACGCCCGAATCAACAACCGCAACAATAACATGGTTGACGCCTTTCAATTCGACGATGCGAGGGGCAGTTGTCCAATTTCGTGCCGTAACATATAAATGAATCGTTGGGGAAGGGCGAGAGAGAATAACATCCAAACGAGAAAGTTCTCCTTCATTTTCTCCTAACAGCGCCCCTGCTTCATCTTTCACCTGTATACGCCACGGTCCTTCGATATGATCGACTGTGACAGAAAGGCGAGATAATGTTTCTTCTCCGAGCGCAATGACGATATGTTCCCCTTCAAACGATTTACCATCGTACACGTATTCTCGTCCATCAACAATCATCTGTTTACCAATTAGCCGATTCATAGATGTTAGCGAGGGGATATGCCAATCAATCATCGCTAAAGACCATTGCTCGGAAAACAACGGATCATCGACAGCGGCTCGTTTGATGTCGTTTTTCTCCATGTTTAACACAAACGGTAAACGAGATATGTTTTCTCGCTCTTCTTCTGTTACCGCCACTTTCACAAACGTCCCGATCGTATCCACAACGTACGGTTGAAGATGTCCAACGTCCGAGGTGTGTCGCACTTGAACGATCCATTCTTCTTTTTCACTCGCCCAAACGACTTGTGGGATAAAAAGAAAAATAAATGATAGCCATAACCATCTACTCATATGAAATTCCCTCCTACGTACTTCCATTGTATCGCCCCCATTTCGACATGGATAGCCAAAAATTTTAACTTCGTAAAAATAGATAATTAACTAAAAAATAATAGTTTTCTAATATTTTAGTGAAAAAATTTGTTATAATTTAATAGAGTCAAAATTACATAGAGGAGGAAAACGAATGCACAACATGAAAAAATGGATCATGCTTGCTTGTATGTTTGCTGTTGCCTTTGTTCTCCAACCACAAGCATCAGAAGCAAGCGAATATGTCACACGCGGGGAGTTTGTGCAACAGCTCATCACAACGCTTGGCGTTGATGTGAAAAGTGAAGTAAAAGATCTTCCTTTTACAGACGTTGATTCACAACTTGCACCTTACGTCGAAGCTGCCATTCGTCTTGGCATCGCAAGCGGAAAAACAGACACGACATTTGCGCCAAACGAAAAATTAACGCGCGAACAAGCATATGTCTTTCTCATCCGTTCCTTACAACTTCGCCATCATTACGCAACGAACGTCTTTAAATTGTACAAGGACGGAGCAACGACAAAACCTTGGGCGCAACAATCGCTCGCTGCAGCCCTTCACCTCGGCTTACTTCAAGGATATAGCGACAAAACGATTCGACCCCAAGAATCGCTGACAGCGCAGCAAGCAAAAACGATTTTAAAACGCTATGAAACAAACATTGAAAAAATTACATTCATTCATACGAACGACACACATGGCCGCATTATTGCGAACGAAAAAAACGGCGAAATGGGATTTGCTAAAATCGCAAAAATTGCTCAAGACGCCCGTCAAAAAAATAAATATACACTGCTTGTCGATTTAGGTGACACGTTCCACGGTACGACATACGTGAACTTAAATAGTGGACAAGCTGTCGTCGACTTAATGAATGCGATGAAATACGATGCGATGGTTCCAGGCAACCACGATTTCAACTACGGTCAAAATCGTTTGCTTGAGCTAAAGCAAGCCGTTCAATTCCCGGTCGTCAGCGGAAACATTTACAAAGATGGAAAACCGTTTTTACCTGCTTATACAATTAAGCAAGTTGGCAATAAAAAAATTGCCCTTGTCGGTTTAACCGCGACAGACACAGCAGTCAAAACGAACCCTGCTGGCATCGTCGGCATCACATTCGCTGATGAAGAAGCGACGTTAAAACAACTTGTGAGCGAATTAAAAGGAAAAGTCGACCATATTGTCGTCCTATCACACTCTGGTTTACAAACAGATGAAAAACTGGCAAACAACGTATCAGGCGTCGATGTCATTCTCGGCGGCCATAGCCACGATACGATTGAAGCGCCGAAAAAGTTTAAATACGCATACGTTTCGCAAGCGTTCGAATACGGAAAAGCACTCGGACAAACAAATTTATTGTTTTATAAAGGTAAACTGATTGGCGTCAATGGTTTCTTATATCGCGATCATGCGACAAAACAAGAAGATGCTGCGATCCGTTCCATCGTAGACACGTACAAAAATACGACAGACTCCACACTACAACAAGTGATCGCAACAGTTCATGTGAACTTAGACGGCGAGCGTGCAAACGTACGCACAAAAGAAACGAACCTTGGCAACCTTATCGCTGATGCGATGCGCCAAGCACTTCAAACGGATGTGGCACTAACAAACGGTGGGGGCATTCGCGCTTCGATTCCACAAGGAGAAGTCACACGCAATCACGTGCTAACAACATTACCTTTTGCCAATACACTTGTGAAAGTATCCATGAGTGGTGCAGACTTGAAAAAAGCGCTTGAACACGGCGTGCGTCTTTACCCTGAACAAAACGGGGGCTTCCCGCATGTCTCAGGCATTCGCTTCACATTCGATGCCACGAAACCAGCTGGATCTCGTGTAACGTCTGTTGAAGTGAACGGTCAACCGCTTGATGAAACGAAAACATACACTGTCGCCACAAATGACTTTATCGCCAAAGGTGGCGACGGTTACGATATGTTCGCCGCAAGCAACATTGAATTTGATAGTGGTGAATTGTTAAGCACCATCGTCATGAACTACTTACAAGCACAAAAACCGATTCCGACAGTAGAAGGCAGAATTACAGTCGTTAATCCATAAAAGACGTCCAAACGGGCGTCTTTTTTTACTTCAAATTCCAAAATACGTGACAAAAGGAAATTGTATGGTATAATGTGCTAGGAAGGAGTGGTAGTTTTGTTTAAAAAAATGATTACATATGTACTTGTTGCCTTTGTTAGTTTTTCAACTATGGCGACATCCGCCGAGGCGACAAATGTTCGAACGGTACGTATCCCCATCATCTCAAACGGGAAAGTGCTACAAACAGATACTTCGCCGATCATGGTGAACAATCGTATTCTTGTGCCATTTCGAGCGATTGTTCAATCAACAGGAGCGAATGTTTTTTGGAATGCAAATACAAAACAAGTGACCGTTCAAAAAAACAAAAAGGTCATTTTTCTTACTGTTCAATCATCGACAGCGATCATCAACGATCAAACCGTTACACTTGATGCCCCGCCGATCATTTACAAAGGGCGCACGTTTGTACCGGTTCGTTTTATCGCTGAAGCGCTCGATGCGAATGTGCAATGGACGGGAAATGAGGTGCGCCTCTCTTGGTCAACTCTTCAGACAAGTGCTGGGGCAGTGTACGTAAACGAAACGAAAATTACAAACAACGCCATGACCGATGGAGTGTATACATATATTCCTTTAAAGAAATTGCTGACGGCCATTGATGTCAATGTCGACTGGATTGAAACAGATGAGACGATGCGCATTCGCTTATCTCGCGGACAAATGACAATTACGGCAGGAAAAAAACAATTAGTCGTTGATGATCATGAAATCGTTACACCGCTTGCACCGATTCGACTAAACGATGAATGGTACGTATCTGCTTCATGGGTGACGAGCGTTTTCGGTGCAAAAATGACTCGCAACGGCAATAACGATTTATTTTTCTCGGTTCCTCGAACAACGTTTCGTAGCCCATTGTTGCCGATTACCGAAGCTTCCATTACTGTTCCACAACACGTCACAACGCCGAGCATGGCAGATGAGCGTCGTCTATTACTAAGCGACAATCCAGAAGTGTTAACTGCTACTACTGTGCCGCTTGGACAAGCAACATTAGCGCTTGACGACGTGCAAGGATCGTTTCAGGCAATGAACCATCGCGTGTTTGGCTGGCACGTAAACAACCTCGGCACTCACGCGACCGTAGCCATTATGATTGACAATCGTTCATCGAGCGACATCGTTGTAACGGACATAAAAGGAACGCATCGAACGAGTCCAAATAGCTGGGGGCATTACGATGTCGGGTTGCCACTTGCCGAAGCGATATTGCGCCAATCGCTCGCAACTGCTCCAGCAGTGAAAGTGAAAGCAGGAACGAGCGCGGTCATTCAAGCATTTGACGTCTCAAACAACCAACTGCTCGGATTTTTATATGACTTTACCGTCCAACAAGAAAGCGACGTAGCAAATTATCGTATTCGCACGGTAGTAACAAATGCAACAGCTAATTTTTCAACCATTTCTCCTACGCTCGCACCGATTGATTCTTATGCAACCCACCCGCGCGGCGTATGGAAAGGAACAACATTAGAAACAACATTGCCGACATATACAATCGATAGCGAACCTGTTGCTTACAGTATGTCAAATGGAAAAACAGACCATTTACTTTCAGTAGCCAATGCATTAAGCCATCCGAGCGAAACGGTACACAATCCAGGGCATTATGGCTTAACATACCGTCTATCGCTTCCGGTTCAAAATGAAACAGGGGAAATAAAAACGATTCGCCTTCGTTTTAGCGGTCGCGGCGGGGCTTATTGTGGAGCTGTGAAAATAAACGGGGTTGTTTATCTCATCCCGCCGCTTCAGCCGATTACCCAATCCGCCTATATCGATTATACTGTTTTCTCAAATCAAGACGTTCTTTCACTTGAACTGATGCATGCAGGCGGGGCCGCGCTGCCGCTTGGGGTTGAAGTTTCGACGGTGAGGTGAATAAAAGGATGTCCATGGCGGACATCCTTTTATTCATGTAACAATCGAAGCATTTTATATAACATTTTCGCTGCTTCTGCACGTGTCGCTTTATCTTTTGGTTTGAAAAATCTTTGCCCGCTTTGTATTTTTCCATCGATAATCTGCAATTGCGTTGCCAATCTTACATCTTCACGAGCATAAGGTGAAATGGTAGATGCATCAGCAAACGACACATCGTTCTCTTTTACTCTGTCTAAAACTCCCTTATTTTTGTATTGAATCGCACGGACGATCATCGTTGCCATTTGTTCACGTGTAATCGGAGCATATGGATCAAATCGTCCCTCACTCCCACGAACAATCCCAGCTGCGCTGGCTGCTTCAATTTCAGCGACTGCCCAACTCAATTTTTCATTTACATCCGTAAATGTTCCTTTATACGTTGTCTTTGGCAAATGTAATGCCCTTGCTAGTAATACAGCAAACTCTGCACGTGTCACATGTCCATTTGGAACAAACTCATTTTCTTTCATTCCTTTAAGAATCATCCGTGATGCTAACGATTCCACATACGTCTTTGCCCAATGCTTGTTCACATCTACAAACGTTTTAAATTGCTCGATGACCGCATATGTGGAAAAATGAGATACAGATACAACCCATTCTTCTCCTTCTAATGCCCCGCCAACATATTCCCATTGTTTCGTGCTTTCATTCCAGTAATATGCCGCTGTGTAGTCAACATTTTTTACTTGTTTACCAACGTTCATACGAATTTCAATTGGCCTTTCAAACAATTTATCATATTTTTTTCCATCTACTTGAATAGAAAAATCATATGCTCGATACGCTTCACCTTTTTGTACAGGTGTTACGGTAACCATTACGTTGGAGCGAGCACTAAACGATTGCAATACGGCAGGTGAAATGGCAATCGTTGCACCATTTGATTCAATCGCTAAAGGTTTGTTTGCTTTGATGATCTCTCCAATCGTTCCTACAGAAACAGAAGCTTCCTTTTCCACGTGAACCATCACGACCGATGTAGATGATTGCAACTGCTGACGTACCATTTCATCTACTTCCTCTCCTTTTGACGGAGCAGGTTGTGGAGACGGTTTAGGCGTCGGACTTGGACTTGGACTTGGTGATGGCACTGGGCTCGGTGTTGGTGCCGCCGAAACAGAAAAACTTTTTTCTACTACTTTCCCTAACGCCTCGACTTTGACCGTATAGGAGCCTGTTTCAATGACCCGAAATGTATTTGTATATTGCCCATTACTATTTGAAAACACATTTTCTTGCTTTAATGTTGTTCCGTTTTTTAACCACGTCACTTGTACATTCGTACTTAGTGCTTTCCCATCTTCTTTGACTACTCCCGAGACAGTGACTGTATCGCCCTCTACATAAGAAGAAGCGTTGAATTCAGCAGTCAATTCAATGACTTTTTCTTTTTTCGGCTCTTCCACGACAAATGTCGTCGTTGCTTCCCCGCTACTCGCTTTTAACGTGACGGTATATGTACCATACGTTGCATTGTCTTTTAGTGTAAAAAATGTCTGCACCGTGCCGTCATTACTCATCTCGTTATCATTCCATTGATATGTGTACTCAACCGATTGATTAGGACCTCGTACAGTTAATGTCGGCTTCGTTCCTTTTCTTTGTACATTTCCAAAGATATTCACCTTTTCTCCCCGCACATAAGAAGATTTATCTGTCGATACAGTAACCCCTGCCGCCCATGCAGGAAAAGAGGAGAAGATAAGCAGTAGACTTAATAGTGTTGCAATGACTTTTTTCATCCGACATCCTCCCTCAAAATAACATAGAAGAATGGCTTTCTGTCTATTCGACAGAAGCCATTCCTCACTCATTAAAACTCTCCTGTTTGTTGAAGTAAGCGATACAACATCACAGCCGATTCTGCGCGCGTTGCATTCGCTTTCGGTTTAAATACAAGTTTGCCGTTAACAACCGTACCGCGAATTAACTGTAAAGATGCGGCTAATTGAACATGCTCACGCGCATACGGTGCAATCGTTGATTCATCGGCAAACGAGATCGCCCCATTTCCTTGTACATTTTTATTTTTGTACGCAAGCGCACGAACAAGCATCGTTGCCATTTGTTCCCGTGTAATAACATCATCCGGTTTAAAGAGCCCTTTATTTCCTTGCACAATGCCTGCACGATATGCAGCCTCAATATGCGATGCAGCCCATACCATCTGTGCTGAAACATCGGTAAATACACCTCTGTATACGTCTGTCGGCAATTGCAATGCACGTGCGAGCAATACCGCAAATTGAGCTCGTGTAATCGGTTTATTCGGCTCAAAGTGATCTTTTGTCATGCCTTGAATAATTGAGCGAGAAGCAAGCACTTCAATTTCGTCTTTCGCCCAAGCTAAGCGACTTGTTACATCATTAAACGTTTTATTTTGTTCTAACAAAGCAAACGTGCCAAACGTGCGGAGTGAAACGGCCATTTGTTTTTTCGATTTGTCATACACACCCCCAACATATTCATACGACTGACCGTTGAGGCGATATACAGCCGCTTTCCGAGCGTCAACAGGCATCGATGTGACATGAAACGCGACTTTAATAGGCTCTTCACCTAGTATATGTTGGCCATCTAATGTTTTAGCTGACAGTTCATATACAGGTGCAATGACTTTGCCTTCAGCCTCCTGCTTCACATCTTTTACACTTACAGATAGTTTCACATCTGCTTTTGTAAATGATTTCAATACATCTTTAGCTAAAACGATAGTAGCTCCATTCATCTCGATCGACATAGATTTCCCGCTTGCCACCAACGCTTCAGCCAACTGTTTTGCCACTTTTACGCTAAGTGTATGAACGCCTTGCTCTCCTTGCTTATGCTCCACAGCAATGTTTACTATATCAACATTTTTCGCCATTTCTAACACGCGCTCTGTAAACAGTTCGACCGTCTTCTCGCCGTTTTGGATCACTTCTTTCCCAACATCCGTCGATGGAGCTGGTGTTGGTGTTGGTGTTGGCGTTGGACTTGGCGCCCCTCCTGAGCCTCCTCCTGAAGTTGGTGTCGAACCCGTTGGT
Organism: Anoxybacillus flavithermus; assembly: GCA_002243705.1. Classification (GTDB taxonomy): domain Bacteria; phylum Bacillota; class Bacilli; order Bacillales; family Anoxybacillaceae; genus Anoxybacillus; species Anoxybacillus flavithermus. Next base: position 792,672 of record CP020815.1, on the reverse strand, counting down.
TGTTGCTTTGTCGTAAAGGTGTACGTGTAATCCGTCATCGATTTGCCAGCATAATCTTTTACTTGTGAGTCGATGACTACTTCATATGTCGTACTATGTTTGAGTGGTGCATTTGGTTTAAAAGTAAATGATTGAACGAGTTTTTTCGTTCCATCTTCAATAAACCAACCACTTTCACCCTTGCCATCTAGTAAATGATCATCCTTTTTACTTTCATCCGATTTATAGCCGTTAAAGATGCGATCATATGTGAACGTACCGGATACTTTTGTTTTTTGTCCGTTGTTTACTTCATATACGCTTACATATTGTTCAATAGACGCTTTGTCCATGAGACGATCAAATGTAACTTGTATGCTTGTGTTCGTATCTACGTTTTGCGCATTTGCTGCAGGTGTTGCTGTTTCTACGCGCGGATTACTTTGACGAACAAGTGGCACGTTCAATTGTGTTTCCGCTGGCGGAACGTCTACAATACGTGACATATACGTCTCATATCCTTCTTTTGAGAAGACAACACGCCATTTGCCACTAATAACGTCCCAGCCGTATCGTCCATTTTCATCTGTCACTTGCGGGTTCACTTGACCGTAAAATTCGGCATTCCATTTCACCCACTCATCCCCTTGAAGCTGTTGAACTTCCGCTCTTACACCTTCTAACCGATTGTCCATGCTACCTTCGAATACGTAACCTGATGGGTCAATCAACACAATAATTTGCATGAGTGGCAGGTGAATTTCTTGCCCTTTCACTTTGAAAATGAGCTGTAACATTTGTTCACCGTACGAGCTCCAAGCGCCGAGTTTTGAACCATCAAACGTAAATGTTTTTCCATCACTTTCTTTTTCCATTTTGTACTGCTCACCTAAAAACTCAATCCACGCCTCATCGACTTCGTCACTAAACACAATTTTCGTGTCGAGCGGTGTTTTCTCAACAACGGCAAATGAAGCGACACCGGTATAAGGATTGAGCGATACGGTTCCGTTCCATCCCGCAGATATTTCTGCCTTTTCCACTTTTGGAACAGATGCATCGTACTGAACAGTTACAACGTCAGACATGTGCTGCTGTCCGTTCTCTTTTACAACAGCGTAAAGTTGGAATGACTCTTTTTCTTTTGTTACAGGTAACGTTACTTTCGCAAACCACCAACGACCTTCTACTTTCGTTTCTGTTAACTTTTTCCCATCTGCATATACTTCAACAACAGCATTCGGTTTTGCTTTTCCGTATACTTTGATTTGCTTCTCAGATGTTTGTGCTGGTGCTTGCATCGTGACGAACAATACGTTTGTCGTTGCTGACAATTCGCCTCCATTTCCAACCTCCGCAACAACACGTACAAAATCATCCGCATGATCTTTCACTTTTACTTGGAAAGTAATAGATCCTGATTCACCAGCTTTTACTTTAGGAATGGTCACTTTACCGTCTGTTAACGTCGCTTGCTGTCCGTTTACAACAAATGAGTTGCTGACAAGCTCCACATGATTTGGCAAAGTAAATGTGACAGGAACGTTCTCTTCATCTGTAGTACCGTTATTTCGATACGTTAACTTATAGTCAATTATTTTGCCTGGTACGACCGTGTCAACAGACGCAACGAAACGGTTTCCTTCACCTACAAAATTTCCTGTTCCTTTCGTAAATGTAAGCGTGACCGTTTGTGATTCGCTTTGAATATTAACTTCTTGTTCAAGCGTCTTTCCGTCGTACGATGCTTCAAGTTTGTACATACCCGGTTGTAAGCCACGAACTTTAAAATAGCCATCTTTATCGGTACGTGCCCAACCCGCATATCGTCCATCTTTATCGTATACATATACGTACACATGTTTGAGTGGCTTACTTCCTTCGTACACACGCCCATCAATGTACTTTGTTTTCTCTAACGTAATTGTACCAAGATCAAGCGTGTCACCTTCCGCTCCAGCAACAGTCTCTCTCTTTTTGACATAATCGGTTGCTGAGACGACATATGTGATTTCTTCATTTGTGCTGAGTCCTTTAATTGTAAATGTACCATCCTCCGCAAACGATACGTAACCATAGCTACTGTCCGTATATGCATACATCCGCACATTTGTCATTTTGTCGTAATCAGCAATCTTTCCTGTCACTGTCAATCCTTTATCGAGTGTGATCACTACATCATGCTGATCTTTTGTAATGTCTACTTTTTGTTCTTTCGTCATATATCCAGGTACACTTGTATATAACGAATAACCATCTGCAACAACGACATTCGGAATCGTTACACTACCATCTTCGTTATATTCAACTGGGTATGTTGAATGGTAAAAACCGAGATCGTAATTCGATGTGCGGTATACGTCATATTGGTATAAATAAAAATATGCATCCGGTTCTGTAATGACATTTCCATCTTTATCTTTAAACGTCAGCTTGACATCAACAACTTCGATGTCTTTTTTATTTAACGTGAATTTAATGGGCGTATTTACATAATTGTGCGCTGGATCAATCGTAACTTTCGTTTTCAACGTTTCGTATAAACCGTTTCCGTACACAGTTAACTGATACTCTCCAGCTGGTACACGTTTTAATGCACGACCATCCCAAGAAACGAAATATCCTTTTTGATTAATGTATCCACTAAACCATGCACGATTGTTATACATTTCTACGTATAAACGGTCAGTTACTGCCTGTCCATGTTGATCGACAAAATGAATGCGCACTTCTTGTGACAAATGAATGGTTACTTGCTCTTTTTGTCCATAAGTCAATTGAATCTTGGAAACAGCGTAATACCATTCTTTTCCGTCGTTAATATCGATGCTGTAAACCCCTTCTGGCAACCCTTCGAGCGTAAACGTGCCGTCAGATTGAATAGCAGCTGTGTATGCCCCAATTTGCACTTTTCCTTTTGTTAACGGCTCGCCGTTTGTACGTACGCTTCCTTCAACCGTTGCCCCAACGTACTTTCCAACTTTTTCTGTTAATTCATTCGTTTTTTGTCCTTTTCCGTCTGTAATAAATGCAACGACTTTATCGACGAATTGCATGCCTTGCTCAACGAGGAACGATCCAACGTATGCTTTACGCTCCGTATCGTACGTTAAATCAATTTCTTTTTGTTTCCCATCGTAATATACAACCGCTGTTGCTTTGTAACCTTCTTTATATGAACCGTATAACTCAATATTCATGTTCTTGCCAATTTTTAAATAGCCTTGATCTGTTTGAACTTGCAATGTCGTCGCAATAAATTCTTCCGTTTTCCATTCAACAGCCGCCTCGCTACTATTTCCTACATGGTCGACAGCGACGATTTTAAAGCGATACGTCGTATTTGGCAACAGAGATGAATAACGATACTCTTGACGATTCAAGCCTGACTCGAGTTGTTGCCACTCTCCACCGTTTATTTGAAGCAAGATATTATAATAAGCGACGTCTTGATCTTCATTCCAACTTACGACAAGTTCGTTATTTTCTTGTTTGATCGTCACTTCTGGTTTTGCTGGCGGTGTCGTATCAACTGTAATCGTTACAGGTTTAGATGATTGCTCACCATCTGACACAACGACTGAATATGTGCCATCTGCTAGTTCCAACTCAGCTAAGAAACGTCCTGTAGCATCTGATTTTGTTTTTACAGATGTAATTACTTCTTCTCCTTGTTTTGCTTGTACCGTTAAATCGATATTCGCCTTGGCATATCCATGAATGTAAATTTTATTCTTATCCCCACGAACAAACGAGCCATCTTGTGGCGAAACGATAATTGGTGCTGTATGTTCAGAAACAGCAAACGACGTATATGCTCTTTCACCTGTTCCTGTCGCCAACTCCACTTGATATACGCCTGTCACTGCGTGATTTAATGTGAACGATGTGGCAATCGAACCGTCTGCTTGAATATCTGCATCGTTCCATTGATACGTGTATACAACGTCATTTGTTGGAGATGTGACTTTTAACGTCGGTTTCATCCCGTAGCCAGCTTGACCTTTTTTACGTACGTAACCGCTCAACTTCACTTCGCTATTTGGCGAGTAAATAGCTTGATCTGTTTTAATATGAACTTCTTTTTCCGGAACAGGTTGTGTCGTTCCATCCGAGATCGTAAACGGCTTTTTCCAATACACATGATTGCCGTCTGGAAGAGTTAAATCATAATATACGGTATATGTGCCGTTTGGTAAGTTAGGTACTCGGATATGGGCATAATCGATCCGAGCAGACTCTTTCTCAAATTCAATTTCTTGCCCTTGTTCATTGACAATACGAATCGATGGTTCAATTTTCTTATATTCATATTCACCTATTTTTTGATAAATTCCACCTAACCGAAAGTCACCGTGACGCACATCTGCTCTTAAGTAAATGGACGTACCGTTCAAACTATCTTTCCAGTAAGATACATCTGTACTTTCTAATACAGGTTGACCGGCAAATGATAACGTACGAGATGTTGTAAAATCAAGATCGATCGGTAACAAGCTATATTCGTATCCTGCCTCATCAACCATAGTAAAGCTAGCATACTTATATTTATTAGGTGTAACGTACACTCGAGGAATATTATTGCTTTCGAATAAATGAACGTGTACAGCGCTAGTTTGTTCTTGACGTATAAACACAAATGATGTCAATCGTTTATCACTATTTATTTCAATGGTTGAAAGACGATCAAATGCATCATTGAATGACAACACTTGATTTTGTTCCTTTATTTCAAACTTTTTGTACACAACATAACCGTTATTCTCATGATCAAATCCTCGGTAGCTAACTGTCATCTTTTGCGGGCGAACAAATACTTTTGTTTTAACGTCATCTACATAAACCGTATAATCTTTGTATGTTCCTGATAAGTAGTACTCTACCGAAGCTCTTTTAGTAACCGGCGTACCTTCTCCTGTCACTTGAACGGGTACAAGATCCGCTGGCAAAGATAATTTTTCTCCTTCAAGTAATGCTTTAAGTTGTTCGTATGTCAGTTTTCTTGTATCCGCATATACCGCATATTCGTTTTGTTCATTTTTCATATTGATAGAGAAGCTTAGTTCATACGTTACATCTGGTTTTAGTTTGTCAACAGGAATGATTAAATTTCCCTGATCTTCCTCCCCTTTCAACCATTCCTGCAAATATGGATAAACATCGCCTGTTCTATACCCTATCAACTCTCCATATGCCGTTCGTACAGGCTTATATTTGTCCGGCAGTTCAATTTGAATCGTTTTCTTCTCCTCTTGCGCATATACCGCGATAGAAGGGGCAAAAGACGAGAAAAGAAGTAAAATAGCTAATAGCGTATATAACGCTTTCCTCACTGCGACATTCCTCCTTACTTTAGTGAGGAGGGGAGAGACCCCTCCTTTATTCTACTTGGAATTGCACTTTGTCTTTATTGGCTTCCGCCATGGCTTTTTGATCCCATCCTGACCAAACGAATGCTTCGACTGCATACGTTCCTTTCGCAAGGGACGAAAGCGGCAATTGCATACCAAGACCGTTTGTTCGCTGTGGATCAAGTTGATCGATCGTTAGGAAAGCACGTCCAACGACGCGGCGATTTGCATCAAGCACTTGTAAAATAACGAGCGGTTTGACTGGCGCATATTCTAAGTTTTGAACACGTGCCATCACGTAAGCAGAACCCGTTTGATTGAACGATGTTTGCTCCTCACCGTTTTCATTTAATACTTTTACCGCTTCAATTAGCGTTTCATAGTTGTATACAACGAACGTATTGACTTTCGAATCAACGAGCTTTCCTTCTGCATCGTATGCCTCAAACGTCACAGTATATGTGCCGTTCATCGCATCTTGTTCCACTCGATAGGCGTAAGCGTACTGTTGTCCTATTTGTTCTGGAAGTTTTTTCTCCTCACCGATTGGGTTTTTCACTTTTACTTTCCACGTCACTTCTTCGTTTGCGTATGCACTAATCCATGCTGGACGGTTTGTGCTAACAAATTGATTTGGCTGTACGTATGTGTCGGTAATCTCTATTTTTGGCGGCTGTTCTCCTTCTGCTAGACGATAAATCGATACTACTTTTTGTGTCACATGGCCACCGAGATCTTTTAATGTCAGCACAAATGTGTTGAGCCCTTCCTCTAGCTGCAACTCTTGTGTATACGTATGTTCATAATCTTTCATAACGAATGGGCTTTCAAAATCTACCCCATAAGCAAAATCGTCGTCGATATAAAATTGCATATGGCGGTAATTATCTTTTAGTTTCACTTGCAAGTTAAACTTGTCCACATCATGTGTGACATACTTCGGCACACGTTCTACAAATTCGATTTCCCCTGGCGTTGAGTCAACAAACACCGTGCGGTTAATCGTAATCGATTGACCTTTTTCATCGGTTGCAGTCACTTGAATATCTTGGACACCGTCATGTTCAAATGACACGACCGTAGCGAAATATTTACCGATCATTTCGTCATTACTTACTGCCACTTTCTTTCCATTCACAGTCACTTCAACGTTTGACACATCACTAATTGCACCGAAAACATATACATCTCTTGAACCGTACGCGCTAAGTGGTTCCGGTGAGAATAATGAAATGATTGGCGCCTCTTCATCCGCTACGACCGTTGAAGCAAAATTGACATTGCCAGCGTAGTCAATCGCAGCCACCGTTACTTCCGCGTTTGTGTAAACTTTTGGAAGTTGTACACTTGTTTTTTCTTTTGATAACAATGTTTCACCTGTAATCGATTCTCCATTTACGAATACATCGTAACCAGCAATACCAGCACCATTTTCAATAGCTTCCCATGAAATCGTATTTGTTTCTTCATCATAATTAACTGATAAAGTCGGTGCTACCGTATCAACGAGCACTGGAATCTTCTTCGACTGCCAACGTGCATTCGGATAGTCGATGACTGCTTTTAGTTCATACACATATTCTCCATCTGGAACAACTTGGAATTTTACTGTTCCATCCCATAGACGACCGTCCATGTAAGAGAATGGCGGCTCACTTCCGGCATCAAAGAAATTTTTCCGTACGTTGTTTTCAGATTTAATACGGCGAAGTTGTTTCCCATCTTTTAAAATGTTGTATTGCACTTCTTTTGCATTGCGTAAAAATGTTGGCAGTGGCTGAATTTGATCCATAAAGCCGTCGTCATTTGGAGAAAATGCATACTTTCCTTCCTCATTCGGCATTAAAAACGATGTCGTTTCATCCATCATCGTTGACCAGCCGTAAAACGATGCTTCTCCAAGATCGGCAATGCCATCAAAAATATTCGGTTCATCCCAATGGCCGTAAAAACCAACATACGGGATCGTTAAATCTGGTTTTGTTTCATTTTTCAATTGCACAAATCCTTCAACAAAAATATTTTCATGAAGCTCTTTCGCTCCAGCAGTTGTCGGGATTTTCGCATTTGATAAATCGATTTTTATAGAAAACTCTTTTTTCCCATTTGCTGGAACTACAATTTGGTCAGATGATGTCGAAATGACTGCACCCTCTATACGACGTGCCGCTAAAGCGTTATCTTTTCCGTCTACAAGATCGGTTAACGCATTCGCTTTCACGTCATATGTGACATCTTCGTTTGACATGTTATATGCCGTAAATGTCATTTGAATTGACTTCTCTGTAAAATCACCAAGTTCGACTTTCGCCTCACCAGTCGTTGTATTAACGACGTATACTGGCGTTGTAACCGCTGCATACGTTTGCATCATTCCAGCACCTTGGCGACGTGGCGAGAATGGATAACCTTCTTCATCCGTAATTACATTTGCTGTATTCATTAGTAAAATTTTCGCTAATTTTGCGCGCTCTTTCGTTGTCATATTTGGATATTGTTCTTTTAAATGCTGCATTACAAGCGCTGCACCGCCTGCTACATGTGGCGCTGCCATCGATGTTCCGCTCATGTATCCGTATTTATTATTTTGTAGTGTCGAATAAATGTTTCCACCTGGAGCAGAAATTTCCGGCTTCAACTGTAAACTTGGTGTCGTTCCCCATGACGTAAAGTCTGTCATTCGTCCCATTTCCGGATCTTCGATTTGATCTTTGATGGCAAAATTGACTTCAAGCGAACCACCAGCATCAGCAATCAGCTGCTCTAATGCTTGTCCATCTTCTGTTTGGATTTTCATAAATGGAATGAGATCCCATCCACCTTGATCTTTGTAAAAGTTCGGGTTGCCGTTATTGTAAACAATAATACCAATCGCTCCGGCTTCCTTCGCATTCATCGTTTTTTCATAAAATGAAATCTTCCCACGTCGAACAAGAACAACTTTGCCTTTTACGTCTATGCCATCATAATCTTCTGCAAAGCCATACGCACCACCAAGGGAAACTAACTCAACTGGCTCATCGCCAAACGCTTTCACCCAATTATCTGCTCCATAACCTACAAATTGATTATTATTAACATTTACAAATGTTTCATATAAATATCTTTCATTCCCTGTTGCTGCAACTTGAAGGGCATTTGCTGCTAGACCTGGGGCTCCAACAGTCCCGATATCAGGATTCTCAGCGAGTGGGTTGCCAAATCCGTAAGCGAAATGACCTGAGTTTCCTGCTGAGACGGATACGACGATTCCATTTTCCGTTGCGCGCGCAATCGCTTCACTTGCCATATCTTGTTCATTATAAAATGCAGCTGCACTTCCTAAACTCATGTTAATCACGTCTGCACCGAGTTTAATCGCATCGTCAATAGCCGCTACATACACATCGTCATATGTATATGCATACATCGGATCATTACTAAATACTTTCATGGCTAGCAATTGTGCTTCTGGTGCAACACCGGAAATTTGACCGTTTGCCGCAGCTGTGCCAGCTACGTGCATGCCATGCATAGAAGCTGCTGGACCAAGATCGCGAATTTCGTCTGTTTTATCGAAGTAGTTATATCCGTACGGCACTTTTTCTGTGAAGTATTTTCCTGGGAGGTGATGTTCACTAGCAATTTGTTCCACTTCATCTTTTGTTAATGCTTCTTCCGTTGTTTCACTTAATTTCATATCTTGGTGTGATGGATCAATGCCTGTATCAATAATCGCAATGACAGTACCTTCACCACGCAACTGTGCGTCTGCCCATGTTGCTTGTGATTGAATAAATTGATGGCTTGTTTTCATATTTGGCATCGGTTTTGGACGCTCATAGGCGTTGACAAGATGAACAGCTTTAACCGATGGCAAACTTTGAATTTTTTCAATATCGCCATATTGCACTTCTGTACTGAACCCGTTTACGACCGTTGTAAACGATTGTTCAACCTCTACATCAACACCCGATTGTTGAATTTGTTGCAATGCTTCTTTTTGTTTTTGTTCCGCTTGTTTTTCAAGCTGCTCTCGCGTTTGTTCTGATAAGTCTTTATACAACTTACCTTGCTCTGTCGCATATTGAAGCGGTGTTTTTCCTTCCACTTCAACGACAACACGTACGTTGTCTGTTTCTTTCCACTCTACTTTTTGTGGAAGTTTTTTCAATTGCTTCTCTAGCTTTTTTTGCACAAGCTCTCTTTGCAACTTGCTAGAAGATGAGACAACAGACGTCGCACGGCTCGAAGAATCATTTGCCCATGCACTTCCGGCAAACATACTCGCCATTAACACCGTCGTCGTCATGACACTAAAAGGCTTTTTCCACTTCACTTTTTCCTCTCCCTTCTATAATGGAAAAATAAAGTCATAAAACTATAAAATACATAAAATATTATAATATTCTTGTTTTTCTATTTCCTTATTTAAAATTCGACATTTTCCGACATAAAAGGGTCTGTCCGAAAAAGGTAAATCCATTTTTCGGAAAACGAGAATGTTGATTTATCAGCATTTTTAAACATGAAAAGGGGCGTCTAATAGCCGAAAAATCGACTTATTAGACAGCCCCTTTTATTTACATTAATTTCGCTTTTGTTAAAAACTCTGCTAATACTTTCGCCATCTCAGCACGCGTCATATGGCCCGTAGGATCAAAGCTTCCACTATCCCGTCCTTGCATGACTCCTGCTTGGTATACTGCTTCAATCGCCTGTTTTGCCCATGTTGGCAATTGTTTTGCATCGCGGAAATCTGTTACCTTTTTCGTTTTGTCGTTTGTTGCCTCATCATAGCCAACAAACGAAAGTTTCAATGCTCGCTCGATCATAACTGCTGCTTGGGCGCGAGTGATCGGCTCATTCGGCGCAAACGTATTGGCTGTTTTTCCTTGAATGATACCTAGTTTGACTGCAGCCGCTAATTCACCGTTTTTGTTAAACCATTCTGTGCCTTTTACATCGGCAAATCGACCGTCATATGCTTCATGTGGCAACGCTAATGCACGTACAAGCAACACAGCAAACTGGGCACGTGTCATCTGCTCATTTGGTCGGTATGCTGTTTCCGTCATACCTTTCACAAGCTGTTTAGCTGCCAATGTTTCGATATATCCTTTCGCCCAATGACGCTCGATGTCGCCAAATGTATGTGTTCCTTCAACGACGACGTATGTCGAGTTCGTCAATGACTTGATGACCGCTTTGTTGCCAACGAATGTGGTCGGTACAGGGGTAATGGAACCGTCATCGTTCACGCGCACTACAATAGAACGACTTGCGTTCACCGCCTGCTTCAATACGATTTCCCGTTCAACATATTGAGTAAAACGATCGATGACTCGTTCTTTTCCGTTTGCCTTCGCCACAACATGAAACTCTACTGCATCAGATAATGCTTTCGCACGTAGTTGTGGAGCATCTTTTACTTTCATTTCAATCGAGATGCTTACTTGTTCGACTGTGGCACCGAGTGTTTTTGCAATCGCTGCAAGAGACGCTTGTACTTCTTTTGCTGGCAATTTATATGTCGCCTGCTCAGTTGCACTCACAATCGTTGCTTCTCCTTGCTTATTTGCTGCCTGTGCAAACAATGTAGCCGGTACATCTACTTTTGTAGTCACATCTTTTGCGAGCGAACCAAGAGAAACAACAACTTGTTTATTTTCATTTGAAAGTGCACTAACAATCGATGACACTTCATTTGATGGAATGGCGGCAACTTTTTCTACGACTTTTCCATCTTTTTCTTTCGTCTCTACTTGTGGTTGTAAAACAACTGCACCGTTTTCGACTTTTCCTGGTGTTGTACCACTGCCTGGTGTTGTACCGCTACCTGGTGTTGTACCGCTACCTGGTGTTGTACCACTACCTGGCGTTGTACCGCTACCTGGTGTTGTGCCGCTACCTGGTGTTGTGCCGCTACCTGGTGTTGTACCACCGTCAGATGGTGTTTCTTCTTGCAATACCCCTTCGCGCAATTGTTTTGTTTCAATGTTTAATACGTAATCTTTCGTATTTTTCGCAATCGCACCGCCGTCATTTTTGAAAATGTCGGATTTGCTTCTTTCAGACGGTTCAATGTGAATCGCTATTTCTTTTTGGTTTGCTGCTGGTGTGAACGTGTACGTAAATGACATATCGTCTTGAATCGTTACACGCTCTTTATTAATTGTTAATACACCATCTTTAATCGCATTTCCTTTAATCGTCACACGATCACCGTCTTTGATGACATCTTCGACAACGACAGGCATGTCAATCCAACGTAAAATATAGTCTTGAATGACCATTTTGTTATTACCTTGATTGTGCACAGTCACTTTTAAATCTGTGCCAATTGCACCGTAACCGTAGTAGCTGACGTCATCATCTGTTTGATCGTCACGCGTATGATCAGCTAGCCCTTCTTGATCCCACGAGCTACCTTTGACATATTTATAAATAATCGTTTCGCCTTCTTGAAGTTCTGTCGTAAACTCCCAGTCAGGTGTGACCGCTCCACCGCGCGTCATTTCCCATGCACCTGTATTCCAACCGTTGATGCTATTCGGAATCGTAATGCGCGTATCTAACGGCGTATAGCTTGGTGCTTTCACTTTAAACGTCACTTGAACCATCACGATGTCTGGCGTAATTTGTACGTCATTTGATGCGACAACGTTTCCAGCACGGTCATACAACTTGACGACATACGTATACGTTTTTCCGTTTTCCACATCATAATCAGTAAATGATGTACCGATATTCGTTGTTGTATAAATGATTTGACTATCACGCTCGATGACAAGCATATAGGCATCATCATCGTTGCGATCTACGAACGACCACGTTAAATTCACTTGACCAGATTCAACTTCTGGTTGCACAAGTTGAATTTCTTTTGCTGGTGCTTGTGTATCTTCAGTGTTTGCGGTGAGCGTAAATGTTTTTTCGCTTGTGTACACCCAATCATCGCCAAGATTTGTCGTAAATCCATAACGATACATATACGTTCCTGCTTGTAATGGCGTGAATGATGCACGGAATACGTTCGCATCGTCATCTTGTCGGTCGTACGTTGCTTGTATGTCTTCCCATTTGTCGCTATTCGGTTTTTTCACTTGCAACATCGCTTGTAAACCGTCAGCTAAACCTTTTTGCGTAACATTGTCAATTTTCACTTTTGCTTCAATGACCATTGTCTTAGTTAAATCAAGCACCCCATCATTTACGAGTGAGAGTAATGAAACATTTTCATCTGTTAACGAATAATGAGGTATAGCGCGACTTGTTTCTACCTTTTCAGACTCGTTTCCGTTTCCATCAACAGCTGTAATGGCGAAATAGTATGCCGTACCATTTTTCAAGTCATTGATTTCGATCGATGTTCCGCTCGTTTCTTTGACAAGCTGATAACCTGCACCTTTTAATGTAGATTGATAAATACGGTACGTTGGTGCATCGCCTTCCCACGTTAACGTCACTTGACCAACGCCTTCTACCACTTGTACGTTTGTTACTTTATTTGGAAGATCTACCGTTACACGTCCAAATAACATTCGACCGTCCATTGCTGGAACATGTAATGTGACTTTTCCATCTGTTACTGTCACGTCATACGAAGGATGCAATTCATCTGCAAGTGTCGTTCCGTTTGGAATCAGTGAAGCGACATCCAACTGAACTGTTTGTTCACTATTGCCGCGGTTTACCGCAATAAGCGCGACGTCTTTTTCATATTGACGAGCAAAAACGTATACGTCTCCTTTCGCATACACCGTCTCAATTGTACCTTTTGCTAATACGTTTTGATGCGCGGTACGAATAGCACCTACTTTTTGATAGTGTGCAACGAGCTGCTTATCCTCACTTCCCCACGGATACGTACGACGATCGTCCGGATCCTTCGAACCTGTCACTCCTGCTTCATCACCATAGTAGATGGTCGGCGCACCTGGATAACCCATTTGTAAAATAGCAGCGAGCTTTAACCGATTTTTACCGAGTTCTTCATTATAATTTGGATCAAGTTCAGCACGTTCGGATGAATCCGTTCCGTTTCCAAGCAAGAAAACAGCGCGTGCCGTATCGTGTGAACCAATTAAGTTCATGAGCGCATAAAACGCTTCCTCCGGATAATCTTCACGAATCGCTGTTAGTCGGGCATCAATATCTTCCGCTTTCCCATTTCGTAAAAAGTCTAACACAGCGCCACGGAAACGATAGTTCATTACTGAATCGTATTGATCGCCTAGGAAGTATTTTGACGCATCATCCCAAATTTCACCGAGAATTAACGGTTGCTCCCCGTTTTTCAACGTTGGGCCATGGTCATAGTTGCCTTGCAACAACTCTTTACGAAACTCACGCCAAAACTGTGTATCGACTTCATTGGCAACATCTAAGCGCCAGCCCGAAGCTCCGCGCGAGATCCAGCTTTTAGCAACAGAATTGCCTTCGTAAAAAATGTAATTGGCAAGCTGTTCGTTATTTAACTCGCTCGCATACTTTACTTTATTGCCGAGAATTGATTTGAATTCTGGTAAACTATCAAATCCCCACCACGATTGATATTTGTACACACCGTTTACTTTTTCGTTTTCGATGTTGAACCATAAATGGAAGCCATATGGGCTAAACTCTTGTCCTTCATCTTTAAACTTTTGCTCAACTTGAGCACGTGCCTCTTGCTCAGATAATCCTTTCTCATTCATTAGATCGTATACAGCTGACCAATACTCATATGCTCCGACGGTTGGATATTTTCCATAGCGGTCAAAATAAATGGAATCGTCTGATACGTGATTAAATACACCGTCTAAAATTAAGTGCATACCACGAGATGCAACCGCTTGCACAAATGATTGAAACTCCTGAGGCGTTCCAAACATTGGATCTAACTCTTTGTAGTCATTCGCATCGTATTTATGGTTAGATGGTGCTTTAGCAATTGGGTTTAAATATATCGTATTGACGCCAAGCGATTGCAAGTAATCAAGCTTTTGTTCAATTCCTGCAATATCTCCACCGAAAAAGTCGTTCGACCAAATGCCGTCGCCATCATATCCAGCTGTCCCTTTCATGCGTGGATTGTCTGGAAGCTGCGACCATTCGCGATGTTCAATTGGTTCATTTCCTCGTGCATTCGGTTTTGCATTGTCGTTGTTTGGATTGCCGTTATAGAAACGATCAGGGAAAATTTGATATACAACCGCATGTTTCATCCAATCTGGCGTTTTATAGTTTGGGTCGTATACAGTCAATTGGAATAATTCTGCGTTTTTATCTACCGCTCGTCCCCATTGACCTTCTTGTGTATCCTCACCATACTCTGCTTTAGCTGCACCGTCCATTGCGATAAATTTATAGCCATATAACCCTTTTTCTTCAGGAGTGAATGTCGCTTCCCAATATTCATCGTCACCGATGACACCGACTTTGTTCATGGAATATAACTTCGCTGTTCCTGACGTTGTGTTTTTCACATATACGTTCGCTTTCGTCAAATCTCCTTTTTTCGCAGCTAACCGAAGCGTAACATGCTCTCCCACTTTCACCGCACCAAACGGTTGGCGATATAAAGAGTCCCATGTGTTATGTTTCAATCGATCTTTCTGTACCGCTCCATCTGAACCTGTTGGGCTGTAATCTGTATACACAGATTTTGTTTTCGCGTCAAAGAAAAACGTAATGGTCGTTTCTTCTAGCACATTCAACTTTGCGTTATCTTGTGGATAGTTTTCACTCCAATTATTCCCTAACACTACTTTATATTCATATGTTCCTTTTGGCACACGTGCGCTAAATGTATAAACGGAGTCAAAGTTATCGTCTGTAAAAAATGCGGTTGACGTCTCAGGCGTCCAACCATTGACTTCTGTTTCATAGCCGATCGCAGGCAAAATCGTTCCAACTAAACGTGGTTGTTTTTCTTTTGGAATCGGTGTATACCATGTCGAATCGGCAATCGCATGTGTACGATCGTTATAATAAAACGTCACTTCCGTTTCTTGTTGTAACGTAAGTGAAATGTTGTTACCACCACGTCCCCCAGCGCCGTAGTTTTCATCCCAACTACCGTTTATGGCAATTTTGTATTCATACGTTCCTTTTGGAAGCGTTCCTGTGAATGTGTACAATCCATCGCCTTCATGCTTCATGATCGTAGCAGTCGCTTTTGGATCCCAATCACCTGTATGCCCTAATTCATCTTGTAAGTTCCCAACAAGCGTGACGGTTCGTTGTTGTTCGACAGGGCTTTGCACGTTTTCGTTAGCGCTAACGATTGCACTAAACGAAAACAATTGCACAAGAAGCAAAAATATTGAGAAATAAGCAACATGCTTTCTCCATCTTCTCCCCACGATCTTTTCCTCCTTTTTCTTTCATTTGTTATGAAGTGAAACCGTTTGCACAAAGAGGTATAGTAAGGGGGTAACAAACGGTCTCACTTACCAATTATCGTACATAAAAATTTCGAAAATTTCAATAAAACTTTTTGAATTTTTTGTGGATTTATGAGGTGTAGCCTTGATAAAAACATGCCACAAGAAGAGCGGCTGACCCTCAGATGCGCAACAGATAAAAAGAAATAACCGTTTCACACTTTTGGTCGAGGAGGGCGGTTATTTCTTTTTGTTTATATAGACGATGATCGTGACAGTTAATGTTAGCATCCCAATAAGCACTAAACTGAATTCTCTCCCCTCCATCGAGAAAAGTGGTCAATACTTATATAGTTGCTACGGATATTGTAGCAACTCTCTATCTCTCGATGATGATGGATACGTATTCCCTGCACAAACAATAAAACGAACTTCTTCTAATGACCGCCCAATTTCTACAAACGCCCCATAACGATATTGAAGCTCAGGTGAATGCAAATACGATTTAATTTTTTCTAGATCCCTTTCATATAAATCGAAGGAATTATTCCATTTCTTCACTTCGATCACAAGCAAGTTGTTCTGTGTTCCACGTTGATGGACAATGATATCTGGAAATACTCTTCTTCCGCTTGGTTCGTCATGATCGTAAATCCGCTTCACTTTCCCGTGATCTCGATTATATTCCACATCAACATCCCATTCATAAAATACGATACCTAGATGAACTGCCAATCGATGTGCGATCGACCTTTCGTGTACATCATTATTCATTAGCTTCCTATCATAATAATACAATCGACGGATCGCATTTTTTTAACGATTTTCAACGACAGATTGTGTCATTTTCAAATGACTTACTTTCTTCATCTGATTCATCCTCATCCCTCCTATCTCTCTCTTTCAACATAAACGGTAAAAATCCTCCAAAAAGAAACAGAGAGCCACTGAACGGCTCTCTGTTTCTATAAAACTTCGACAAACTTCGGGGCGTGACAGGCACGCCTATAACCGACACGCTTATTTCACAAGATTTACGCGTACAGTCAACTTCTCACCATTCTTTAATAAGTTAGCTTTGGCATCAGCACCATTTAACTTAATAGAGTCAATAATGACTGTAAATGAACCTCTTTGGGCATTAGATTGGAGCGTCAGATCAACAGCTAATTTATCACTAGCACTTGCAAAGTTAGTACTAACAGTAGAATCGATATTCTTAATATCAGCTACGTTAACTTTCACAACGTCATTGCTACCATAGCCAACTTTCGCTTCGACTCCTGTAGCATTGTTCCATCCAATATAAGTTGCACCCATCGGAACAAGTTTATTGTCTTTATCGTATAACTTCAAGATTGGTGCAAGTCCATCAACATACCCATCAAATCCTGCTTTTGGTCCATAGTTTAACTCTGTTCCTGAAGTACGAGTACTTAAAACATTGTACTTATCCAAATTCAATTCTTTCAAATTGATGACACCAAACAATACATCTTGAAGTTTTACATCGCGTCCTAATGCATCTTTTGCATCGCTTAAGTCAATCGTAATTTCGTCTGCTAGCGTTGCTTTCACAGGAACCGGATTTGAGTTCGTTAAAGCGACTGACAACACATCTGTTGCTAAAACAGTTGCACTTTCAGCGACTTGAACTTTGATTTTTACTGTCTCTGTTCCAGCATAATAGTCTGCCGCTCCTCCTACGAAGCCTACACCTGTTGATGCAACGACAGCAGTTGAAGCAGTTTCATCAATATCAGTATATACTCTCGCAAGATCAGACATTGGAACAGACGCATCAACAACAATCTTACCAAGGTCTGTTGCTTCGTATGTTAAAACATTTCCGTTTTTGTCTAATCCAGCGATTTTAAATGTCACTTTGTTATCAGCATTTGCTGCGTTTAAAGTAATTGAGCTTACTTCTTTACCATTTACAACAGGGATAAATTTGTATGACTTAATGTCTCCATCTGTTACCTTCACTTCTACAGGTAATTTTGCCTCATATGTTTTTACATTTGAGTTTGCATCTTTGTAGTAAGTGAACGTCACATTAAATTCTGATAGTGCTTCGTTCGTTGATTTTACAACGAGTTTACTACTTGCTACATCTACATCTAGCTTAGCTAAAGCGTCTTTTGGTACAGAAATGACAAGTTTACCACTCTGACCATTGTCAGTTGTAGAAACTGTCCATATACCGTCAGCTGCTTGAGAAGAATCTACAGTTCCAACTGCAATAGAATAGTCTTTACCATACTGATCCTTCAACAGCTTAGATAAATCGACTTCAAACATGTCGATACCATTTTCATAATTACTAGCACCATTAAAAGCATTCTCGATGCTAGCTTCTGTTGCGTAAGAACCAGTAGCAGCACCAGCTTTATCAGCTACTAACAACGTTTTCTTTGCAAACGAAATCATAGAAGTAGCTACCGGTTTCGCTTTCACTTCAAACGTAATCGTATCTTTGTAAGTTTTTCCTTCTAATTCATACTCCACAGTGATGCTTGCTGTTCCTGTTTTTCCATTATTGAGTGATTCTACTTGTAATGTACCGTCAGCATTTTCACTAACCGCAATCAATGTTGGAGTATTATTTGTTACTTTTGCTTTATCTAAACCTGTCGAACGCAAATCAACATGTCTACCAATTGTGTCTCCATTAGAGTAGTCTCTAAAGATAACTAATTTTTTGCTGTCTCCGCCATTGTAGATGTAGTTTTCTGCACTTGCAGCAAATACTTTCTTGTTTTCAGCAACTGTACTAACAAATCCCCATGAAATACCATTTTCTAAAGTGACCCCTTCAGAAACAACTTTGATCCAATCTGACCATTTTTTCTCACCGTTTTTATGAGTCACTTCCACACGAATTTCAGTTTCTCCTGGGTTTTTCACTTCACCATTCGCATCAACAACGTTATGGTTTTTCGAATCGATCGTTGTTACTTGATAGTCTTCAATTGTCAACACGCGACCGTTTTCATCTTTAACAACGATATATTTCTTAATGTTCTCAGAAACATTAGCACGGAACGTTGTTTGGTTTAGCAACACATCTTTTACAGAAGCGAACTCATACTTTAATGTGTAAGAGAACGCATCAAGTTTTTTCGTTTCAGATTTATTGTAAACGTCCTTCACTGTTACAGTGTAGTTCGTTCCATCAACCATTACACTGTTTAAAGTTAATACAACTTTGCTTCCGTTCACTTGAACAGACGTTACTGTTCTACCTGAAACTTCGAAATTTGAAACCGAAGTTTTGTCAGACACAGTTGTATTAAATGTTACTTCAATCTTATTATCCGCAATCGCACTTACGCTTTCTACTTTTGGCGTAAATACAGGCACATCAACTTTTGTTTTGTCAGTTGTTTGACCTTTGTAAGATACGCTGTAAGATTTGCCTTCTTCTAACGCTGTTTTTGTTTTGATAACAACAACTGTTGTTTTTGCTTCAGCTGCTGCAGCGGCTTTGATTGATACAGATTCAATGTCAACGCCTTGGATAGCGAAGTCTTCTTTTTTCACTTCTTTCAATTCGCCGTTAAATGTTACTTCTAATGTGTTGAGGTCAACAACAGTTACACCAGTGATGTGTGCTGCTGTTACACCAACGTTCATCGCACGAACGACGAATGAAGCGAATTGACCGCGTGTTACGCTTTGTTTTGGCATGAATTCTGTGTTTTTCGTTACGCCGTTTGCTTCTAATGTTTGGATGTATTCACGCGCCCATGCGCCTGCTTTGTCAAGGTCAGTTACTTTTGTTGTGTGGTTTGCAGGTTTTGTTAATTTGAACGCTTCAACAACAACCTTCGCCATTTGTTCGCGAGTGATTGTTGCGTTCGGGTTGAAGTTGCCCTTCTCGTCTCCACCCATCACACCTGCTGCTTGCACGATCGCAACAGCTTCTGCTAATTCCGCGTTGCTTGCAGGAACGTCTGGGAAGCCTGCGCCTTGCTCAGGAGCTTTTACGCCCGCATCTTTTAAAATGCGTGAGAAGATGATTGCAGCTTCACCGCGTGTTAATGATTTGTTTGGTTTGAATGTGTTGTCACCGTACCCTTTAATGTACCCTTTTGCTACTAATGTAGCGATGTCATCTGCATGCACGCTTCCTGCTACGTCTGTGAAAGAAGCTGCGCTTGCTACTGGTGCGATCGCTGAAGCAACAACTGCTGCAGAGACTGTACCAGCTAAAAATTTGCGATAAGACTTTGGTTGGTAAGCCATCGACATATTTCCTCCTTTTGTTTCTCTTTCTATTTCAGTTTAGCTAAATTTAAGAGATATGTATGTTCTCTCTATAAAACTCTTAAACTTAGCGAGTGAACGACTACAAACTACATTATAATTTTTTCCATACATCGTGTCAACCATTTTTTGAATAGTTTTTCTTTGTTGGAATAACAAAACTTTTTCACATGTAGTCTTCCACCTATTCACCATTTTACCGAATGTTCGACTTTTTTCAATACCTGTCCGCGTAACTTTTGACAAAAACTTTTGTTACATAACTGTAAAGTTACAATTATCCTATTTATGATACACTTGGAATAGTGTGAAAATGTCGAAATTGCAAGAACAATAGCGAAGTGAGGTGTATCATGTGAGGCGGTTTGTTTCAGCATTGCTTTTGTTTTTTCTCTTCCCTTCCTTCGCTTATGCAAGCGATAGTTATGATCGGCTCGTTCCACTTGCGAAAAAATACGTCGGCGTGCCGTATCAATTCGGGGGAAGTTCAGAAAAAGGATTTGACTGTTCCGGGTTTACACGCCATGTGATGAGTAGGCTAGGGGTCACGTTAGCGCGGACGACAGCGGAGCAGTATAAGCAAGGAAACGCAGTAAAAAAAGAGGACTTACGCATAGGAGATCTCGTCTTTTTTGAAACGTATAAAAAAGGGCCGTCACATGCCGGGATTTATATTGGCGACAATCGGTTTATTCATGCGAGTTCATCTAAAGGAATTACCGTGACGTCGTTAGATGATTCCTACTACAAGAAGCGATACATAGGAGCAAGACGCGTGCTTGCATATGCACAGGACGCGGGGAAATTTCAAGATATTGAAAAAGATTTTTGGGCAAATAAAGAAATTGAAACGTTAGGTAAAAAAGAAATTGTGCTTGGGTATGCAAAAAGCTACTTTAAGCCAGATGAAATGATGACGCGCGCAGAAGCGGCAGGGTTGATTGCCACATATTTCAACTTCAACATGAACGATCGAAAAGAAACGTTTACAGACGTGCCGAGCGATCATTGGGCCGTTGGTGCGATTAACGCGCTTGTCAAAGAAAATATCATCAGTAAAAACGATAAGCCATTCCAACCGGATGAACCGTTGACGCGCGAACAGCTTGCCATGTGGTTTGCGGAGGCATGGAAGTTAAAGCGTGGGACGGATGTGCCGTTTACTGACGTCAAAGAAACGGATGCGGCGTACGATGCGATTGAAAAACTCGTTGCAACAGGTATTGCGAACGGATATGAAGACGGAACATTTCGTCCGAAAGAAACGGTCACACGTGCGGAGTTTGCGGTGTTTTTCTACCGTGCGATCAACGCAAAATAGCGAGGAAGGACAAGCCTTCCTCGCTATTTTTTATCGAGCGTCCGTTTTAAAAAGAGGGCAAACTGTCCACGTGTCACGAAATCGTTCGGGCGATACGGATTGTTGATCGTAATGCCGTTGTAAAAAAGTGTATCGATCGCCCGATACGCCCAATGAGAAGCGGGCACATCGAAAAACGATGCATTTGTCGTTGGCTGTTCGTACACATCGGCATACACTCTCATTAAAATGGTTGCCATTTGGGCACGGGTAATGTAGTCGTTCGGATATAGCTTCCCGTTATATCCGGTAAGCAATCCATACGCCTCAGCAATCGCCATCTCTTTATACCACGGATCCGTCGGTTTTACATCTTGCGCCTTGACGACATATCCTTCTGGGAGCGTCAACTGTAAATCACGAATAAGCATAATGGCGGCATGACGGCGAAGGAGCCGTTCGTTCGGACGATACGTTCCGTCTGGGAATCCTGAGATCATCCCTCGTTCATACAACAGCCGCGCAGCTTCCTGCAGCTCCTCCCCGACGACGTCTGGAAAAAGCGGAGGGGTAGAAACAAGCGTATCGATCGCTCCATACGATATACGCAACGTCACTGAACCGCGATTAAATCCTTTCGTTGTTGGCTGAACGACACGAAATAATGCCGTATCGACAATCGTTGAGCGAAATAGCCAAGAAACTTGACTATTCAGCTTCGTCCCATCATATGCCGTTTCATTTATCCCTTTTGGCACACTTCCGATATACACGGAAGCATAGCGCCCTTGTCCATCTTGCGCGTTTAAATATGCGGTTGTATCGGCATATGTGTAAAGCTTTAGCGAATACACGTTATTTTTTACCGTATAGTTTGTCAGCAGTAATGAAAGCGGAGGCATCGGTTCATACGGAGCGCCAAGTTGATTTTTCCAATACGTTTGCAGCGCTTGAAGCTCAAACGGCGTCGGAAGATGGGCGTTCATTTGCATATGCCCTTTTAGCGCATGAGGCGACCCGAATAGCTGTACGTAGTCCTCAGCTAATATTTCCGGCATATACCATTCATATTGTCCACTCCCATCCGCATGAACGGACGGGTAGCGAAACAACTCGCGCGCAGCGGCATACTGCGACTGCAGCCATTCGTTCGGACGGCGCTGTTCTTTATTTAATAAATAATAATAAGTGAAATGATGCCCGTACTCGTGCGCTAACGTCGTCGCCATCTCTTCCACCGTCGTCCATTCATTCCCACCATACAAATGAATATATCGATTCGGAAGGAGAGACAGCTTCGGACTGACTTGATATTGCGCAAAATATTGTCCAAGCACGTTTTGTCCTGCGGGGTAATCAGGAAAAATTTTTACACTTCCTAACAAGGAAAGTTCGGCACCGTGTTTATTTTTTAGTAACTCTTGCTCAAGTTGGGCAAGCTTCGTTTCGTTCCAATATGTGCTGTAACTTTCAAACGTGACTCCACTCGTTCCTTTATAGCGCGCAATAAGCGGATAGTAATCTTCGTACGCTTGCGCTTTTGCTTTATTTGTTAAATCAACGACATGAGCATGAGCTGGATGTTGAACAAACAATAAAAAAAAGAACGCAAGCCATATGAATCGCATATGATTCACCTCGTTGTCTATGAATCTTATATTTATTTTAACACGATCGGCGACACGATGCGTCTGGAAAAAGAGAAAGGCTGCCTGCATGTGCAGGCAACCTTCGTTTCATCTATTTCTTTGTTATAGAGAGCGTGTATGGCTTAGCATTTGGACGAGCGAGCGATTCCTCTACGACGACATAGTACGTTCCTTTTTTCAACGAAAGCGTACCGATTTCTGCGTCGCCGTCACCGTAATGGTCATACGTTTGCACGAGGCGTCCTTTCGCATCGAAAATGGACATGACACCGTCCATCGTGCCCGGTACATCGAGCTTGAATGCAAATGTGCCGTCTTTTTCAACGACAAATTTGTATGCATCTTTATCTCCGTATTCAACAATGTTCATATACCCCGTCGCTTCATACGCATTTCCTTTTTTATAAAGAGACAGAGGCTTCGATGGTACGTTGTTTTTCAAGACAGACGATGCATCTTCATCTTTCTTATTTAACGATTGAATGCCAAAGTTGTACGACTGAAGCGATAGTCCGTCAAACGTAAATGAGTTGATGACAAAGAAATATCCGACGTTTTTCTTCGCTCGGAACGATCCGTGTGCATCGTATAACGGGCTCCAGCCATTCGGGAAAAACGTGACAGCTTTGCCGTATTCATCTTCCTCAATCGTCATATTGCCGTTCGTATCTTCAACGACGGATACGATTGGGATTAATGTGCCGCGCAATTGTTTTGGCAACGACGCATTCGGTTTGCTTGGTTGCACAAAGAACGTTAACAGTTCGTTCGCTTGACGATGTTTGTAGTAATAATAATCGACATCGTTTGGAAGAACGAAGTTTCCTGTTTTTACATCGCGGACGTTCATGACGGTTGCTTGAATCGGTTCGTTATTTTTTTCGTTTTTATCTGTCGGTGCGTCGATCAATTTTTTCGATGTGATGACATACGGATCGGCAACGGGCTGATAGTAGTCGTTTTGTACTGACATGTAATACGTTTTTCCTGCTTCGAGAATGAACGTCCAATCAGATTGTCTTTTGCCTGTCATCCAATCGAATGGGTAGAACGAGTTGACTGGCACAAGATCGTCTTTTTTCTCATCGTATTCAAACAACATCGCTGACAGCATCATATCGTCAGGTGTTGCGAATGAAATTTGATATATCGCTGTTTTCGATACCGTTAATTTGTAAAAGTCTTGGTCGTCGCTAAATTGAATAAACGCCTCAGCGCGATCGCCAATGTTGTAAGGGCGTGCCAGTTCTTTAATTTGTGCAATTTGTTCTTTTTCAAAGTAGCTCCAGCTTCCGTCATCGCCAATGATAATGATGTCGTTTGGCTTGCGCGTTTGTTCGATCGCTTTCGCTTGTTCAACAACGCCGTCTTCTGATGGCATCGGTTCACGCGCTGGGAAGTTGTCTTCATCTTGCGGGAGCGTAATCGCTTCAGCGCTTATTTGATACGGGATCGCCGAACCGGTTGCTTCTTTTGCTTGATTGCTCGATGTTGCCATATCAAGCACCATTGGGTAAAATCCGCCCATCGGTTCGCTTGACGCTTCGAGCACATATTCGACGCCCGGCTGCGCTTCAAATGTCACCGTCTCTCCCTTGCTGACGCCGTTATTGTTTCCTGACGCGATCGGGAACGGAATTTCTTTATATTTTGCGTCTGGGTCGACTGGGCGATATAGTTCTTCCGCGACATAAACGTTTAATGACGAATCGATGCCCGGCACAGCAGATAGGTGAAATTTCACCGTCGTCGGCTCTGCGACAGTAAAACGGACATAGTCGCGATCGCTTTCATTGTTTTCTGGAACGAACGTTAAGTTTTCTAAAGAAAACGGCAATTGTTCAATCGTTGCTGGATTTTCTTTCGTCAAGCCATCGTCCATAAGCTCTGTAAACGACTGTATAGCTAACGTATACGTCGATTTGCCTTGCAAGCTATAGTTTCCGTTTGCATCTGTCACGCCGATCGCAAGCACGCCCGGTTGTTTCGCGGTAAATAGTTTCGCTTCCATCTCCCCTGCGCGGCCGTCATTCACTTGAATCGGCTTTTCAGACGTCGTTTTTCCTTCAGGATAGAAGCGGAAAACGAGCTTATAGTCATATGATTGTGATCCTTCGAGCAACGTCTGAACACTTTCACCTTGTTGGACGTTTACTTTCACCCAATGCATTTCCTCTGGCTTTGTGAACGAACCTGTTTTCACATACGGTTCTTTTGCGTCAATGACTGGCGCTTTTGCTAAAATCGTTTCATCGTTCCACTTTTCTTGTTGGGGTACGTTTTTTATGTTATATTGCAGCGCAGCAACCGGGTTCACTAAACCGTTTCCGTACGTAAGGTCGTATCCTTTTTCACCTAAATCCGTTGCGGTGCGCTCTAAAATCCATTCCACTTGATATGGTTTTAAACTCGGATATTTCGATAAAAGAAGCGAGGCTACGCCTGCAACGACGGGTGATGCCATCGACGTTCCGCTTAGCTCTGCAAAAGACGAGCCTTTCGCATAGTCGTAAATCGGGCTATATACGTCCGCCCCCGGTGCAACGAGGTCAACAGACGGACCATAGTTTGAAAACTCAGCAAGTTTATTTTTGCTGTCGGTCGCCCCGACGCTAATAACCCCTTCGTATGAAGCAGGAATGGAATACATATCAGTCGCTTCGTTTCCTGCTGCGGCAACGACGGTAATTCCGGCATCGATCGCTTTTTTTACAGCTTCTTCTAGAATCGGTGAACTAAAATAACCGCCAAGGCTCATATTAATGACTTTTGCCCCTTTTTCAATCGCATATAAAATACCTTGGGCGATCGTATAGTCACTCGCCCCCCATCCGCCACCGAACACGTCAATTGGCAAAATTTTGACGTTCGGATTCACTCCATGCGCTCCCACACCGTTATTGGCATTGGCGCCGATAATGCCTGCGACATGTGTCCCATGTACATCTTTGATTGGCGCACCTGCTGGGTTCATCGCATTGTACGCAGGAAGAAGCCGCCCTTTTAACTCTGGATGTTTCGTATCCATACCTGTATCAATGACCGCGACAGTCACGCTATGTTTTCCCGCCAGCTTGATCGCTTTGTCCACGTTTAATAACGATAATAAATACATATGGTCTGCTTTCGGATCAGCCGAACCGAGCCGTTTATATGTAAAGCTTGGCGTCACACTTTTGACGGCTTTTAATTTTGCGTAATTTTTCATCACTTGCTGCATGTCTTTGCCTTTTTGTACGGTGACAACATCATATCCTAATTGCGGGAATGATTGTTTCAACGTCGCTCCTAAACTACGATGTACCGCCGTTGGAATTTTTTCATTGTACTTCACGATGAGCGTATCGGTGCTTACTTGATTTTGTGCATCTTCAAACCGTTTATAGGCAAGCACCGGCTGTTCTTTCGTCATCTGCTTCTTCCATTGGGAAATGGGTGGTTCAGCCGATGCGTTTGCGACCGTCGGAACGATGAGAGATGACGATAAACTGAGTGACAAGGCAATTTTCTTCCATTTTTTCATAGAAATCCTCCTTAAACAAAATGTCATATATATATTCGCTCTACAAAACAAATACACCTACCGAAACAAAAAAGTTTCATATTTTGATCATTTTTTCTAATAAACTTACAATATCATCCAAAATAAAAAAAGTAAAGAAATATTTTCCGGGTCGTGAAACATTTTGGGAACAATGGTATACTGTACGTTGAAACGATTTGATTTACAGCGAAGGAGAAGGTTCCCCATGTTGTCTTACATAAAAAAACTCGTAAACAGCGATGAAAGGAAATTAAAAAACTACTATAAAACCGTTGCGCGCATAAATGAACTTGAACCGACATTTGAAACGTTGACAGATGACGAATTGCGCGCCAAAACAAATGAATTTAAACAACGGCTCACGCAAGGCGAAACGGTATTTGATATACAGGCCGAAGCGTTTGCAACCGTTCGTGAAGCATCCAAACGCGTGCTCGGTATGCGTCATTTTGACGTTCAATTGATTGGCGGATTAGTGCTAGCGGAAGGAAATATTGCCGAGATGGCGACCGGGGAAGGAAAAACGCTCGTCGCTTCCGCCCCAAGTTATTTGCGTGCCCTTGAAGGAAAAGGGGTGCACGTCATTACAGTCAACGACTACTTAGCGAAACGCGATCGCGATTTAATTGGACAAATTCACGAGTTTTTAGGTTTATCCGTCGGTCTAAACTTGCCACACATGTCTCCAGAAGAAAAAAAAGCGGCATACCATGCTGATATTACGTATGGCGTCGGCAATGAGTTCGGCTTCGATTATTTGCGCGATCATATGGCATACAGCGTCGCCGATCGTGTGCAACGCCCGTTCCATTATGCAATTATTGATGAAGTCGATAGCGTACTAATTGACGAAGCAAAAACTCCGCTCATTATCGCAGGAAAGACAGGCGTAAGCTCGGAACTAAGCTACTTATGCGCACGCATCGTAAAACATTTCGTTCGCGATGAAGATTACGAATACGACGAGGAGACGAAAACGGTCAACTTAACGGAACGAGGCATTGAAAAAATTGAAAAAGGATTCGGGATCGACAACTTATATGACCTTGAACATCAAGTGTTGTACCATTACGTCATTCAAGCGTTGCGCGCCTACGTCATGTTTACGCGCGATGTTGATTATATCGTCAAGGACGGAAAAGTATTGCTTATTGATATGTTTACCGGCCGCCCGATGGAAGGACGCAGCTTAAGTAACGGACTGCACCAAGCGATTGAAGCGAAAGAAGGACTCGAACTAACCGAAGAAAACAAAATTCAAGCATCGATTACGATTCAAAACTATTTCCGTCTTTATCCGATTTTATCCGGCATGACAGGAACAGCGAAAACGGAAGAAAAAGAGTTTCAAACGTTGTACGGCATGGATGTCGTTCAAATTCCGACAAACCGCCCTGTCATTCGCCAAGACTTACCTGACCGCGTCTTTGCGACCGTCGACGCGAAATATAAAGCAGTCGCCAAAGAAGCGAAGCGCGTACACGCGACTGGACAGCCAATGCTCATTGGGACAACGTCCATTTTACAATCGGAAAAAGTGGCGAAATATTTAGCGGAAGAAGGTCTACCGTTTCAATTGTTAAACGCTAAAAGCGTTGAACAAGAAGTCGAGCTTATTTCGCGTGCGGGCCAAAAAGGACAAATTACGATCGCAACAAATATGGCAGGACGCGGAACAGACATTATGCTTGGAGAAGGCGTGGCAGAACTTGGCGGGTTGTATGTCCTCGGTACAGAGCGTCACGAAAGCCGCCGCATTGACAATCAATTAAAAGGACGCGCTGGTCGTCAAGGTGATCCGGGGCGCTCGCAATTTTTCATTTCGCTTGAAGACGACATGTTTCGTCGCTTCGCCAAAGACGAATTAGAAAAAATTAAAAAATCACTCCAAGTGAATGATGAAGGCGAAGTATTAAACAAAGATATTCATGAGTTTGTCAATCGTGTCCAACGCATTTGTGAAGGAAGCAATTTCTCTATACGCGAATATAACTTAAAGCTCGATGACGTATTGAATGAACAACGCCGAACCATTTATACGCTCCGTAACCGTGTGCTTGAAGCTGACGATGTGATTTCAATTGTCGTTCATATGGTGCCATCGTTTCTTGAACGTGAAGTGGCTTATACATGTCCAGAAGATGTCATTCCAGAAGAATGGGACATCGCACGTTTAGTAGAAACGGTGCAAAAATTGACAAACGAACAT
This sequence comes from Anoxybacillus flavithermus, assembly GCA_002243705.1. GTDB lineage: Bacteria > Bacillota > Bacilli > Bacillales > Anoxybacillaceae > Anoxybacillus > Anoxybacillus flavithermus. The sequence continues at coordinate 764,019 of CP020815.1, read as the reverse complement.
ATGGATGTAGCTGGTGTCGTTGAGCAAAAAGAAGTGGAAGCAATCGTAAAACAAGCTATCGCATCGTGGGAATCACGCGTTCACGCATTTACGTATACGGAAGAACAGCAATGGGCGTTAAAACGCGCTTTACTTTCGCTCATCGACTTCCATTGGACAAAACATTTAGAAGCGATGGAGCTATTGAAAGAAGGAATTGGGTTGCGCTATTACGGACAAGAAGATCCGATGCGCCAATATGCAAAAGAAGGGTTGGAGCTCTTTACTCTTATGTATCATCGTTTAGAAAAAGATGCTTCCCAACAACTTGCCCAGCTCATATCACAATAAGGAAGGAGATGGAACAATGCTTCCATTTTTCAAAAAGAAAAAACAAGGGGAAGATAGCACCGTTCAAGCAGAGCAATTATTTGACGGCGCAAGTGAACAACAAGATGAAGATGTCCATACGACATTATCGATTCATCCACTGATGTCGCTAACAACCGAACAAAAATATTATTTTCAATACGTCAATAACGAATTACCACCGTTGAAAAAAAATCAAGTGTCGTTGTCGGGGATTGAATGGAAGAAGGATGGGGATCGTTACATTGTGACGGCGTTTGTCCGCAATGCCCTAGATAAAGCCATTCGTTTTGACCATATCCCACTACTGTTCATCGGACCAGATGGAAAAGTCATCGGAAGGAAAATATTCCCGATGAATGAACTTGGCGACATTCCGCCAAAAAGCAGCCGTCCGTGGCGATTTGTATTCACCACGAACGACTTATATACAGAAGACATTCCAGAAACAGGATGGAAATTGGCGTTTGAATTACAAAAGCCACACAAGCTTGACTTAGAAGAAAGTTGGCAACGGCATTTAAAAGAAGAAGATAAACAAAAGCTTGAACAGCTCGTGCGCTCCCTTACCCCACCAAAGCAAGAAGAGGTAAACGTCATGGGATTGCAAGCACTCATAAACAACGAAGGGAATTTAGTCGTAACACTACTCATTCGTAACGGCAGCGACAAAAACATTACGTTTGAACAACTGCCTTTAGTCATTGAAGATGCGTCAGGTGAAGTTGTCGCACGCGGTGCATTTACGTTGAATTTGGAAGTGAAAGCAAACACAAGCAAGCCATGGACGTTTATCTTTCCAAAATCACTTTTGCAAAAAGACGAATGTGATTTTTCTACATGGCGTGTCTATATCCCGCAATAAGAGAAAAAGAGCTGATGTTGTTCATCAGCTCTTTTTCTTTGCCTCTGGCCACCAACCGCTCTCTATCGTAAACAGAAGGAAATAGTACTACAGTTATATTTTAGCATCATTTTGAGCGTTTAACAAACATATTTTATGTTTTTTGGTATAAATTTTTCGTTGACAAACTTCCCTTATCTCGTTTTTCCACACGTTCAAAATAAACAATATTGAATTCTCTGCCCAGAACGAATGGAAACTGAGCGAAATGTACATAGGATGGCTCGTTCTTCAGCAGCTGTGAGGTCGTTCATCGGTGCGGGGATGTAACGCTTCTCGAGGTCATTCCAACGTTTCACACATATTTGCGCTTGTCCTTTACCAAAGAAAAACGTAATGACAATCATTAATTGATCGTCTACCGTTTTAAAAAATAAAAATAAATCGTCTTTTGTTGTGCACGTAATCATGCGGTAGCGCATCGGTTCAAGAGGCAGCTTGTTCACTGGTGAAATAAACTGAAGTGAGTCAGAAAAGTGAATGGGTTCGATTGTGCGAGATTCATAAAATGGAGGATTCGGCTTTTCTTTAATAAGCACCTCGCACGTTTTTCCTCTTTTTTTCGCTTCATGAACAATGAAATTGGAAAAATAAATATTCACCATTCATCATCCCCCTCAAGTTTTTCCAATGTATATTTTTACATTTTTCGAATATTCATTCAACTTTTTTCGACAAAAAAACTGTTTATTTCTGTTCTGAAAACGAACATTTTATTTGTTTGTTCTTAAAAAGAACAAAAAATCCCCTTTTCTTCTTCTATCGTAAAAAGAAAAAGGGAATTTGGTGGAAGATGATGTTACAACATATCGGAGAACAAATTAGGCGTTTGCGCAACGCACACGATTGGACGCAAGAACAATTGGCACAGCGATTAAACGTGTCTCGGTCGAAAGTGAGTAAATGGGAAAATGGTGAAGTGCTTCCTGATTTGCAGTCGATTATCGACATGAGTGATTTATTTCGCGTCAGCACTGATTTTTTGCTCGGTAAACACCCGACAGATGAACAACTATTGCAAGAAGTACGATTAGCGTACGGGACAAATGACATGAGCGATGAGCAGTTATCCGTTATTCGCTACTTGAATGAACAGCCGAGGCTTGCGAAACGACTATATGCGTTGCAGGCATTACCGACGCATAAACGAAAACGTTTGGAAGAGATCGTCATAAAGATGATCGATGAGATGATTGAAGCATTGAAATAAAAAAAGGGGCGTTTTCTGCCCTTTATTCAATGCCGATTAATTTTTTTAAACGATATACATCTGCTTCCGTTTGCCATTGCTTTTGTGCGTGCAGTTCAAATTTGTCATGGAGCTTGTCCACTTTTGTTTCTAACTTTCCGATGCGCACATGCAGTTCTTTTACTTCTTCACGTATTTCTTGCTTAAAGCTCTCCATTTCTGCACGCATCTCTTGTTTAAAGCTTTCCATCTCTGCACGCATCTCTTGTTTGAAGCTTTGCATCTCTTGTTTCAAGTTCTCTATTTCCCCACGCATTTCACGTACTTCATAAAGCAATTCTTTCACTGCTTGTAACACTTGGCTTTCCACGTTTCATTCACCCCTTTCATTTTTACCCCTAGCATATCACTCCCACCATAGCCGGTCAATTAAAAAAAAGAGGCTAGCGGAGAGGATGCTAGCCAAACTGTGAGGGAGCAGTAAGAGGACACATTTTGGAAGGAAGTTGAGAGGAATTGCTTTTTATCACCTCCTCGGTCTATATGATACAAAAATACAAAAATGATGTAAAATTTCGATTTTTTAATTTTCAAGCCGATTTTTTTATTTTTTCGCCGTTTTTCAGCCGTTTCTCGCAAAAAAAGTAGCCAAAAATTCAATTTTCACTTTTTCTTTTCTTTTTTTGTTACATATTGTTCATATGATATAATAAAGGCAACTACTGTTGCGAGGTGGATGCGGTGAAAACATTTAAGCTCGTTGCCCTCACACTATTGCATGAACAAAAGCAAGATATTCCACTTATTGATGGGTTAATAATCAATAAAGAAGATGAAAACAAACAGTGGCTGATCGAAGCGTACGTCGAGCAAACATACCGCGGGCTATTTACATCGTTAAAAGAAAGCGGAGCAACGTTTGATGCGCTTGTGACCATTTCACGCAAAACGAACGATCCTGCCCATGTACGTGCGACCGTTCGCTCGGTAACGATAATGAGCGAACGAATGAGTGTACTAATGGATGCGACGCTCGTCAAACGGTCGAATTTAGCTGAAGTTGTGCTCGAAGATTTAGTTCAGCGCGGACTACACGGCGAAACGCTCCTGCAACAATTTAAAGAACACATGCATACGAAAAGAGGCTGATTATCCAGCCCCTTTTTGTTTTGCAATGACAACGTATCGATTCGGCGCATCCCCGATCCAGCGAAACGGATAACATGTAATTAACGTAAGCGTCGGATGCGCTTTTGGGACGAGCACCGTTTTATCATCTGGCTTGACGATACGAATATGTTGCACGACGTACGTCCATGTTTGATCGTTCGTGCGAATGACTACCTCGTCTCCTCGTTGAATGTCGCCAAGCTTGCGAAATACCGTATCGCGATGTCCTGCTAAAATCGTATGATTACCTTTCCCCGGAAGCGCACTTCGTTCATCGTGCGCCACACCTTTATTTAGCCGTTGTAGTCCTTCATAAATCGGCATGGATATGTTTAGTTTCGGTATAAAAAGCGTGCCGATCACGTCGCCCTGTTGTGCAGTAGGTTGGTCGTTTCGTTTTACCGCTTCATACGCTTCATACCAACCGAACACATTTGCCCAAATGAATGATACGCTAAAAAGAAAACATGCTATCGCAACGGCTCGCATCGTTTTCCCTTCTTCCATAACACGAAGCTTACAAAAAGTAAAGCGACACCGATCAATATGTTCATCCCGTATGAAGAAGCGGTTTTCGGCATGCGTGCAACAAGCAAACCACTTTCTAAATCAAGTGCCATCTTCCCAATGTGTGCAAGTTGTTCGCTCGCATCAATCAACACGCTCGAATTCATCCGTTCAGACGGAATATATAAATCGGCTACGAAATTTCCTCTTTCATCATACCATTCCATAACGACAGGGGCTGTAGCTGTTTCTATTTGTTCAAAAGAAATCGGTTTTCGCCCGTGTTCGTTTACTTCAAACACTTTCGCTTGCAGACGATACAGCGACAGCCATTCGTTCCAAAAGGCGAGCATGGCTTCCCGCTCTTTTTTCGTTAGCGGTTTGGATAAGTCACGCAACACAAGCGTTTGTATTTGTTCGTCAAGGCGTTCAAGCGTTTGCTTCGCAGTCGGCGGAGTACGTTCAATTAATCCACGAATTTCGTTTTCCGTTAGTCCAATCGTCGCTAAAATATCGGTCATCGCTTGCATCGCATCGTAACGGTCGCGATAAAAAGATAGCGCATACGATAAATCTTCAATAAACGTATATTGTTGCAGTTGTTCACCAAATTGTCCGAGAAGCGCTTCCGCTTCTTCTTGCGTCATTTCATAACGCTGTAATAGGGAATCAAGGCGATCAGGTGTGATGGGTGTGCCTAATTGCTCTTTTAACGCCTCCAATGAAGAAAAATCATCGACCGTCATATTCCATTTCGCTAAATAACGCGTTAAATCGTCCATCGTCCAGCCAATATTTTGCACGTATTGCCGCAACTCTTCTTCAGAAATAGCAGCTTGCACAGGTGTCGCAACTAAAAAAACAAATAACCATAGCACGCGCATATGTTTTCCTCCCTTATGTGTGCTATGGTTATTTTGTTCGATTATTCCATTTTTATACGACTAGAAATATACTTCGTATAAGGCGCGCACCGCTTTTTCTACCACATCGGCTTTTACCCCAAACATCATGCTTACTTCTGACGAACCTTGGTTAATCATTTCGATGTTGACGTTGGCGCGGGCGAAAGCAGCTGTCGCTTTTGCTGCAATACCGACGCTGCGCTCCATTCCTTCCCCAACGACCATAATAAGCGCTAAATCACGCTCAATCGACACTTCATCGACGCGCAATTCTTTTACAATACGATCTAATACACGGCGTTCGACGTCGCCGGCTAATTGCTCTTCTCGTAAAATGACAGACATATTGTCAATGCCCGATGGCGTATGTTCGTATGAAATGCCTTCGTCTTCTAAAATTTGTAATAGACGACGCCCGAATCCGATTTCGCGGTTCATTAAATATTTGCTGACGTTAATGCTGCAAAAACCTGTATCGCTCGCGATGCCTGCAACAGGACGCTCGCGATGATCTCTCGTTGCGACAATCATCGTCCCCGGTGCTTCTGGGTTGTTCGTATTTTTCACACATACCGGAATACCGTGGCGGTACACAGGTTCAAGCGCTTCATCGTGAAACACGGAGAAACCGGCATACGACAATTCGCGCATTTCACGATATGTTAATTCTCTCAGCTGGCACGGATGTTCCACGATCGACGGATTAACGCAATAGATGGAATCGACATCGGTGAAGTTTTCGTATAGTTCAGCGCCAACTCCTGCCGCCACGATCGAACCAGTAATATCCGACCCGCCGCGTGGGAATGTGACGATATGCCCTGAATGCGAACAGCCGAAAAAGCCTGGAATGACTAAAATACCGCTTCTTTCTTTTAATTTTGCCAGTTGTTCATATGACTCAGGTAAAATTTGTGCATTGCCCGGCTCATCTGTGACGAAAATGCCGGCGTCTTTCGGATTGACATAATGCGCCTCATATCCGAGCTGTCGGAGATAATGCGCCATCAGTTTCGCATTGTTATCTTCTCCGCTCGCTTTTAACGCATCAAGTAAACGCTCGGGCTGATCGTCGTACGTATCAATCATTTGTTGCAAGCTTGCCGAAATGACGTCTAAAATGTCACGTGATAAATGTAAATCGGTGACGATTTCATCATAACGTGCGACAACTTGCGCAAGCACCCCTTCGTATATGTCATGTTCGATTACTTTTTTTGCAAGCGTAATTAATAAATCTGTCATCTTCGTATCATCTTTGCATCGCTTGCCCGGCGCAGAAACAACAACAAATTTGCGCGCGTCATCCGCTGTAATGATGTTGGCTACTTTTTGAAATTGCTGTGCATTGGCAACAGAACTTCCCCCGAATTTTGCTACTTTCATATGCCATAACCCTTTCTTTCTATTTTTATTTCCTTATCATAGCATATCTTCAATCTCTTTTGTCAGAAAAATTTTTCAATTCCCGTATTCCTTCTTTGCAAACCCCGTACGTCAGCCACGAACAGCCAGCACAAAGCACATCTAGATCATCTGGTTCAACGAATTGCTTCGTTCGTTCAATGAGCTCAGATTTCATATACACTTCGTTTTCTTCGAGCTGTAGATGATTTAGTACACGCCGATCCATCGTCAGCACATGATCGTTCGATTGTTCATCTGCTTCGCAACGGTCTACTCCATGGTGGGGACACGCATAACACGCTTCATCAAGGGCGGCGATGACGCGAATCGGGCCATCCGTACGGTCATCGCGCATAAACGCAACGATTTCGGTCATCTTTTCGACGAACGATTCACTATATCCCATGCCTTGAAAGCCGTGTACACATAATAAATGATGTCCTCGCAACGTTCGCATAATGGTCCTCTTTTCTTTTTTATTCTCGAAATATTATACACTACTTTTCATAGTTATGCATCATTCTTTGTTGTAAAGTAACCATAAGCATCGCTGTTTTATACATTTTTCCTTCAAACGTCCCTTTTTGAATGTCGACAATGAGTTCTTGTTTATTTTTTAAAATGACTTTCGTTTTCTTTTTTTCATACGGTTGTATCATCTTGATGTGGGATGGTGCAATCCATATGCATCGATCGCTGTCAGGAGAACATGTTGGAAAGAAGTAGAGCCGAAGCGCTTCACAAACGGAGATCGGAACCATTTGCCGAATGCCGAGAATATGTTTTGCCGCGTGAACTTTTCCTTCATATGTACTTCCGTAGTAACGGCAGCTTTGTTGTATAATCTCTTTCGGCGATTGGTCTACTTTGTACGTATTGTACAATTCGTAAACAATCGTGCCAAGCCGGCCGTATGAATCATATTTCGGCACAAGTGCAGCGGTCTCCTCCATAATCATGTACTCTTCCATCCGTTCCATCCAAACTCCCCCTCACAAATATATGTTCGCTATTATTATAATGAATTTTCATAATTTTAACAACAAAAATCCCGGAAAATGTCCGGGACTAAACAGTAAATTGTTTTCCTTTTTCGGCTAAATGTTGCGCTTTATCGCTTAACGTTTGTACATTTGCGGCAATTTCTTGAACAGCAGAAAGTAGTTGTTCGTGGGCTGCTGCTGCCGTTTGTGTCTGTCTTTCTGCCTCTTGGGCAATCGTTTCTGTTTCTTTCATCGTTAAAGCGAGTTCGTCAAACGCATTTGTCATGACGGCAATTTTTTGAGCGACATCGCCCATTTGTGCCATCACATCATTTGTTGTTTGGTGAATGCGGTCAAACGTTTCATCCGCTTCATACGCGATAGTCATGCTTTTTTCGGACTCATGGCGCACATGTTGCATCGCTTCGACCGATTGTGCTGTATCTGTTTGTACTTCTTGCAATAGTTCGCGTATTTGCTTCGCGGATAAAGCGGATTGTTCCGCAAGCTTTCTTACTTCATCCGCTACAACGGCAAATCCGCGTCCGTGTTCGCCTGCACGCGCTGCTTCAATCGCTGCATTTAATGCGAGTAAATTCGTTTGATCGGCAATGTTTGTAATCATCGTCGCCATTTGGGCAATGTCAGCGGAACGTTGATGCAACGCTTGAATCCATTCGCTCGATTGCGTAATGAAATCGTTCATCGTTTTCATTTGCTCGATCATTTTATCCATCGCTGCCGTTCCTTTTTCTGCTTGGCTCGTCATGGCGCGCGCCGCTTCTGCCGCTTGTTGTGAGCGCGATAAAATGTAATTTGTATCGTCGACAAGCGTATAAACAGCTTCGACGTTTTGTTGCGCCCATGCGCGCTGTTTGCTCGATCCCGCCGCCACTTCTTCCATCGTTGCACCGACTTGTTCCATCGCTTGTGCTGCTTCTTCAGTGATCGCTGTTAACTCATGGGCGGATGCGGATACGTCGTGCGTCAATTGTTGGTTAGCACCGATCATTGAGCGAAACGAAGCAATAAGCGATTGAAATGACTGGGCAATATGGGCAAATTCATCGTTCGATGAGACGGACATTTGCACCGTTAAATCGCCGCTTGCCGCTTGCATGCTCGCCCGTTCGATCACAGTAATTTGCTCCCGTACCGCCATATAAAAAGCGATGAATAAGTAAATGACAACCGCCACCGCAAGTGCACCCGCACTAATTGTCACCCACTTTTCAAACATGACGGCGCGATACTCGCTTTGCAAATGGTTTTGAAACGACTGGAGTGAAAAACGAGCCAACTCATGCAGCTGTTCGTTCGCATCGTTCGTTTTCTCGTATAGTTCAACCGACGTTAGCGAAATTTGATTCGTTTGTAAAAATTCACGTTGAAATAAGCTTGTGATGCTTAATAAATCCGTCGAAATGATGTCGTTGTATTGTTGTACTTTTTTGCGCATATTTTCATTATCAACGAAAAGAGGAGCGGTTGCACGGCTAATCGTTTGCATCGCTGTTTCTAACGCATTGATCCAATAGGTCATTTTTGAGCGTTCAATTTCATACAACTCGTCTTTTATTGTCAACTCTGCCGCAAACGACTGCGCTCCTCCGATCGTTTCCGTAACAAAAGGCACGTGTTCTACAAAGAGACGCGCTAAATAATGATTGTTCATATCATTATCAAGCGACACATTCGAACGGCTAGCCACCTGAAGCATCAATTGATGCAAATCATAAATGAGGGCGTTATGGCGCTTCACTGCCTCGCTTGCTGTATACATTTTCCAATTTTCTTGTACATCTTTCATTTGTTGCAATAACTGCTTCCATTTTTCTTCCTCGATGAAGTCTGCTTTTTGTGCTTTATGGACGCTTTGTAATGTTTCCATTGATTTTTTCAACATCGCTTGCGCCTCTGCTACTTTGTCTTCTTTCCCATGTCCGAGAAGAACGGTCGTTGTATATTCTCGATGTTTTTGTATGCCGTACATCGCATCTACCATCGGAGCGATATAAGCTACTCCTTGCTTTTCCTTTTCAAGTACCATCGCTTTATCCGTCAACAGTCGAACGTACAACACGCTGACTGCAAACAACGTAAACATAAAAATTGTCGCTAACAACACGAATTTTTTACTAAAAGGCAAGCGATTCAGTAACTTTTTCCCTAACGTAAACACCGCCCCATCCACGCTCCTTACGAAAACAATATGTACGTATTGTTTTTTATTTTATCAGACGATTCGTAAAAATTATATAACAAAAATAAAAAATAGGCCTAAAGACCTATTTTTTATTCCGAAACAAAGCGAGCGCTTCTTTTGCTGTTTGTTGGGCTGTTTGTTGGAGCGGTGCAACAGCTTGAATCATCGCTTCTTTTCGCTCTTCTCGTTTGTTCATACAGTGTTGAATATATGAAAATAGTGCTTCACCGTCCCACCGATCGTCTTCAACGTGAGCAAATATCGGTTGATTCGCTTGATTAGCAAATGCATCAATTTTCGGATCGTACGACAAGGCAACAAAAGGTGTATGAACGACCGCCGCAAAAATTAACGCATGTAAACGCATCCCGACGAGTAAGTCAGCGCTTGCGATCATCGCCATTTTTTCTTCAATGCTTGCATCATAAGGAGCAACGAAGGCGCGTTGTTTCATCATCGCCAATACGCGCCGAGACGTTTGATCATCATGATGCCCATGCATCGGGATGAATACAACATCAAAACCTGCTTCAATCGAACGATCAAGCGCAACAGCAATTTTTTCCTCAAAATCGCGACCGCGCGGCCAATCTCGTACGGAAACAGCGATGACGGGACGTACAAACGATTGTTGTTGCCACCAAACTGTTGGCGTTGTCGGGGGCTCTAGTCCCATCACCGGATCGGGTACGATGGTAATCGGTTTTTTCACACCGATCGTTCGCAGTAGCTGCGCAGACGGCTCATCCCGCACCGTAAGACGATCGACTTGATTAAGCGTCCATTTCATTAACCATTGATTTTGTTTTTTGTTGACAGGGCCCATCCCTTGGGCGTACACCATGACTGGTTTGCCGAGCCATTTGGCAATTTGCATGATCCCCGTATAGTACGGAATGCTACGCCATCCTGTTTGATCTTGAAGTAAGCTTCCGCCACCGCTAATTAACCCATCGCTTTGACGGAGCGCCTGAACAATGTCACCGATTCGCCAACGATTTACCGCATGAACCCCATATGTTTGTTTTGTAAATTCAGGATCGTTTGAAAGCACGGTCACTTGCACATGTGGATCATGCGCCCGAAGCGCTTGGATGATCGCATACAAAATGGCTTCGTCGCCGACGTTATGAAAACCGTAATATCCAGATAGTACAATGTTCATCGTATCACCTTTTTCCATACCCACTTATATACGTAAATGAGGGCAATCCCAATGAATAGCCCAAGTCCAAGACTATACATTGTGCGAACAAATGAAATAAAAAGTGGGATATGCAAATGTGTAAATGTATTGATAATTGACAACCATCCGATTGTCCCAACGACAAGGAGGATCGCCCCTAGCTGCTTTTGCTTATTGATGACAAATAACGCAAGCAAATAAGCTGGAAAACCGAGCAAAAACTCCTTCGTACGCGGGCGTACATATAACCATTCTTCTAGCTTTTGTCTCGCTGCTAGTTCAAGGGCACTTGCTGTTCCTGTATTGCCAGAGCGTAAAACATAATACGCTAACAGAGCGAGCACAACGAAGCTAATGACGACATGTCCAATCGTGATCGGATGTTTCCATAGTCGCTTCATAAAAGGAAGAAGCGGCTCTCGAATGATCCAAGGTAAAACGAGTACGACCATGGCAACAAGCGGAACGACGTAAACAAGTTTCACCCCACGAAACCCTTCACCGACATAAGCCATATACTCATTTCCGTACAGCATCGTGACAATCCAACTAATTCCGACAAACGAAATGGCGATCGCACGACCGTATGCTATAAGCGTACCACGCCACCCTTCCTGAACGGAAGAAGGTTTCGCAGCATATATTGGGGTAATGATAGCAACGAGCAAGGCTAGTGCTTTCAATGACAAATCGATTGCTAACACCGTACCTGCGATGCCTAAAATGAGAGCTCCGCCGGCGGCAAGTGATGCCATCATTGGCGACACGAGCGAACGAATCGCAAGAAAAACGAAAGCAGTCGCCCCAACCACAAATCCAATTGTAGCAATAGACGAACGTTCAATCGGTGCGAACGGTTCGCTTTTTCCAAGCATATAATGGCTCGGCATCTGTTGAACAATTTGTTTCATCACCGTTATTGTTTTTTCCATATTTTTCTCTGTATCTGCCGATGCATACGGGCGAATAAAGAGGGCACGTATATTACGTTCTTTAATCGCACGAATAGCGACATCGACCGCTTCATTTGGCTTTCGTTGCTCTAAATTTAAACTATGTAAACGAACAACGTGCACATCCATCGCTTTCGCTAATGTCGTCAATCCTTTCGCTTCGTAAAATTCCGTCGACAGCAGGACGTATCCTGCTTCTTTCCATCTTTCGCCCCATTTTGCGACATCTGTCGGATAGCCTGCCACTTCTTCTCCTGTTGGCAACAACTTCAATGTATGTTCATTTTTTAACGCTTCCATTTGTTGAAGGACACGTACACTTGCTTCGTTCATATCACGTGCATCTGGAATACGAAGCACAACCATTAAGCCTTGTTCAATGAGATGAGCGATTTTCATTTCATCATATGCGAGTGGAACGCGCTCGATTTTTTTCGCATTCCCTTCGATTATATAATACGTTTTTCCGTTTGCTTGCATCGCTTGAACGTCATCGCCAAACGTCGCTTCGAGCGATGAAACAAGCGGGAACGTTTCATCGAGCGGATAAACGACAAGCCCACGGGACGGAAGATGATCGACATCTTGATTTAATAATACAAGTGTATGTTTCCATTCATCCATTTTCAGTAATACGATCCGACCTGATTTTTCAAGCGAATCAAGCGTTTCCGCCTCTATGCTTACCGTCGTTAAACCAGCTTCTTTCAATTGCTTCCATACGTCTTCTTCGTTCGTTTCTTGTAGCCATGTTTCGATTTCATCGTATGGCATCATCATTTCATACGTTCGATTGTCCCATTCTGCTTTATGACGCTTGCTGATCGCTGGGGCGATGAGCAGTAGCGAAAGCGCGATGATAATCAACAACCATTTTTTCACGTGCTTCATCCCTTCTTCGTTTGATTCAACCATTGGCGAAGCTCTTGAAGTCTTACTCCACCGAGTGCGAGTGCAATTCCAACATAAAACAGACCGCCGCCGATTGTTGCAATCGCTACATACACGAGCGACGCCATTCTTCCCCACGTTGGGGAAATGAAAAATAAGCTGATGCCCATAACAAGCGAAGCAAATACATAGACGATGACCTTTCGATTCCAAAACGAAAGCGATATGTGACGGCGAATCGCAACATGGTTCGCCCATGTAATAAACGCATATGTGACAAGCGTCGAAATACCAGCACCAATTAAGCCGTACAAAGAAACGAACAGTATGTTTGTTCCCCATTTGACGAGACAGCCGATTAAAATGATAACTGCCGCGCGTTTAGACTCGCCAATCCCTTGCAAAATACCTGTCCCAAGCAGAGCGAGCGATGTGAATACGGAACTTGCTAGCACGATAGCCATCGTCACGCTTCCTTCGTGGTTTGTAAATAAAGCGATGTTCAAAGGAACCGTTAAGCCAGCTAATCCGGCCGCAATCGGCCATGATAAAAAATGTGATAACTCAAACGATTTTTGAATCGTCTGTCGCGCTTGTGTCAACTCCCCTTTCGCTAACTGTTTGCTTAAAAGCGGGATAAGCGGGAGCACAAGCGAAGATGAAAATACGGTTGCGATTTGCACAAGGGCTGTTCCGCGGCTATATAGTCCGAATAAATAGCTCGTTTCGTCTGCTCCTACGCCATACGAACGAAGAGAGAGCGGAACAGAGAGCGAATCGACTAAATTTAAAAACGGCATCGCCAGGGCACCGAGCGCAATGGGAATCGATAACGTTAAAATCGTCTTGCTCGTCTCCATCCACTGCGTGCGCGTCAGTTTCACACGTTTCGGACGGTAAGGAGAGCGAGCATACAGCGTCCGTAAGTATACGAGACTTGCGAGCGCACCAAGCGGCGAGCCAATCATAATTCCTCCGGCGATGATATCGTCAGGATATGCCGCTTTCACCATATAAAAAGCAACAAGTAAAATAAAAGCGACGCGCACAAATTGTTCAAGTACTTGTGATGCCGCCGTTGGCTTCATATTTTCAAGACCTTGAAAAAATCCGCGATATACTGCCATATACGGCGAGATAAGAAGCGTCGTCGATACGACAATAATCGCCCATTTTGCCTCTGCGCCGCCAAGCGCTTGCGCAATCCAAGATGAACCGCCTGCAAGTAGCGAAAAGCTAAGCACCCCAAAACTAAACGCCAATACGCTTGCGGTTTTGATAAGTCGCGCGACTTCGTCTTCTTTTTGCTGGGCGCGCGCTTCGGAAATTAATTTCGATACAGCAATCGGAATCCCCGCAACCGATAAAATGAGCGCAACCATATAGAGCGGATAAACGAGACTAAAAATGCCAAGCACCTTATCTCCCGCAATGTTTTGCAGTGGAATGCGAAAAATGCTGCCAAGCACTTTCGAGATGATCGTGCCGAGTGTTAAAATGATCGTCCCTTTCACAAATGACTGGCTCATTTTCCAACAACCTTTTGCTTTAAAATTGTCCACGCAAAGCGCGGCAATGCCATCATCCGCTTCGCTCGCGTCGGCTGTTTCAGTAAACGATACAGCCATTCGAGATTTAGGCGAATCCATAGTTCAGGGGCGCGCTTGACGACCCCGGCAAGCACGTCGAAGCTTCCGCCAACGCCCATCCATACACCACGTCCGACTGTATGCATATGTTCGGCGATCCATTGTTCTTGTTTTCCCATACCGAGCGCAACAAATACAAAGTCTGGCTCCGCTCGTTTCACTTCTTCGACAATTGTCTGATCGTTCCAATCAAAGTAGCCGTTGCGTACCCCGACTAAACGAACGTTCGGATAGTGTTGACGAATATGTTGTGCCGCTGCTTGGACAACTTCTTCTTTTGCACCAATCATATATATGCGATATTGATGCTCGTCGGCAATCCGTAAACATCGGCATAACATATCGTAACCTGCGACACGTTCGGGAAGCGGTGTACCGAGCCATTCAGCTGCTTTTACCACCCCGATCCCATCAGCAACGACATAATCTGCTTGTTGAATCGTTGCCATATATGTAGGCTCTTCATTTGCTTTCATTACAATTTCAGGATTCGCCGTTACGATAAAGCACGGCTTTTGTTGTTTGACGTGCGCATGAATGACGGACATCATTTCATCCATTGTCGCACGAACAAACGGAACTCCGAGTATGTGAACCGTTTGAAACGACATACAAAACGCTCCTTCAATTCAATTGTTCGACAACATTATTAATGATAACATATGACTATAAACATTGACTATTTCTTCTTCGACATAACATTGGTAAACTAATGGTATACATACGTAAAGAAAGGATTGTGTACACGATGGAACAATGGACGAAAGATACGGTCAATCGAACCGTGATGGCACTCATACAACAACTGACAAAAGATTGGACGAAAACGAAAGTACACTCGGAAATATTAGAAATTTTCATGAACATGCGGCTAGAGACGAAAACGGAGGAAGAGTATGTCGGATTGCTTTTAACGAACGTCGCTTTTGCGACAGAGTCAAGCTTTGCATTAAACAAAATATTTGAACTTATTTTGCTTCATAAACAATTTCCACCTGCTGAAGCGGTACAAGCTTGGGTAACAGATGCGCATAAAAAAATTCAAGAACAATTGCCAACGTTGCGCGAAGTATATCGCAAACATTTCGGCGACGAAGAAAATATAAAACGTAAGCTTGAACTGAGCTATTGTCCTGTCTTACTAAGCAATCGAATCAAGACGGATTTCATTTTCGCGTTTATTCATGAACAAAACCAGCCGATGATGAAAGACTTTTTTGACGCTGATCCAAAAGCGGTGCTTGAGGCACTTCATCATATAAGCGGCTTTTTCGCAAGCATGATTTTAGAAGATATTGAGCTCATTTAAAAAAGGGAGCCCGTCGCTCCCTTTTTATTGTACATCGTTCATTAATTTTCCAGATGCTAAAAATTCCGCCAATGCTTTAGCTACTTCTGCACGTGTCATATATCCAGCTGGCACAAAGCGATTATTCTCCCGTCCTGTGAAAATACCGGCTTGGTACATTTTTTCAACACCGTCTTTCGCCCACGCTTTCACTTGGCTAGCATCTTTAAAGTCAGTGACTTTCTTCGTACGATCTAACTGCGTCATATCATAATTTAAGAATGATAATTCAAGCGCTCGTTTAAACATGACCGCTGCTTCCGCACGAGTCACCGGTGCATTCGGTACAAATACACCATTACCTTTTCCTTCAATAATGCCATATTTCACTGCAGCAGCAAGCTCTCCATTTTCGTTAAACCATTCTGTTCCTTTCACATCTTTGAATCGTTTATCATATGTCTCACCTGGCAATCCAAGCGCACGAACAAGTAAAACAGCAAATTGCGCACGTGTCATATTTTCTTTTGGCGCAAATGTTTGATCTGTTTTTCCTTTAATAATGTACTTAGATGCAAGCGCCTCAATGTAGGCTTCTGCCCATGTTTTTCCATTATCAACATCCACAAACGTTTTATTGTTTTCAACAACGACATATGTGGAGTTTGTTAATGATTTTACCGTTGCTCGATCGCCGTTAAACACAGTTGGCACAGACACTAGGTTGCCGTTTGCATCAACACGTACCGCCACAGAACGTTGTGGAATAAATACTTTCGATCCCTTTAATTCACGTTCCACATATTGCGTAAACCGTGTAATCGCTTCGCTTTTTCCGTTCGCTGTAGCAACAATGTTAAACTCCACCGCATCCGATACCGCAGTTACTCCTTGAGGCGGATTTACTTTTGTCATTTCAATAACGATTTTTATATTATCTATGCTTGAACCTAGCTTTTGCGCGATTTCGGCAAGCTTCGCTTGAATTTCCGCCACAGGTAACTTATATGATGCTTTATCCGCCTGAACGTTTAATACTGCTTTTGCCTCTTTCGTAGCTACTTCCGCAAATAGCTTCGCTGGCACTTCCGCTTTTGCCACTTCATTTGCACCAAGCGTACCAACGCCTAACACGATTTCTTTATTTTGCGCTGAAACAAGATTAACGATGTCCGCAATTTTGTCTACTTTCACTTCAGTTACTTTTTCTTTTTGGCCTTTACTGTTTGTTTGCTCTGTTGTGGTTACCGCATCTTGCCCAACATTTACTTTTCCATTTTCTGAACCTGTGCTTGGTGGAGGAGTCACAACTGAACCGCCACCTGTGCTACCTCCGCCTGTGCTACCGCCACCTGATGAATACGGATTACCTGTAGCTACAATAGCAGCTATAAGCGCTGTTTTTAAAGTAGACTTCTCTCCTGGTGTTAAAGAAAGTTTTTCATCTAATCTTGTTTTCATACTAAACAAATCGTCTAACCCTGCACCGATCCCGTTTCTTAAATCAGCATCTAACGTAGCAAGACTTGGATTTTTCGATTCCACTCCATCCCGAATCGTACGAATAAAACTCTTGTATTGTTCTTCTGATGGATTAGCCGCTAAATCGATAGCTTGATCCAAATGATTCCATACCTCTTTTTCTGCTTCTGTAAAAAATGTAATTAATTTATCAACAGTTACAGATGCACCAAACACTCGATCAAACTCATCGCTATAATCCGCTTGGAACGAGCGAATGTGACTTTCTAATGCCGAACCATTGGCACTATACACAATTGCCGCTAAAGCTTTTGCAATTTCTACTGCCGTTCCTGTGCCTGCTTTGTTATCAATGTTTTGTTTAACTGTCGAACCAATAACGTACTCCCAATCGCTATCATCTAATTCATTTAAAGCTACTGCAGCCCTGTTGTAAACTGCTACACCATCTGAACTTAAATTGTTATAAATCGCAACAAGTCTCGAGATTTTCGTGCCTAGCTCATCCTGTGCTGCCTCAACATGTGTAGCTTGTCCACCGATCGCAACGGCTGGAGTGAAAGCAACCGCCGTTGCAACCATCGCCCGCAATGCCTTTTGACTCCACGGATGTTTCTTCATTTCATCACCTCATTCAAATATATGTAAATATGAAAATACTAACAACCTTAATCTATCTTTTATTTCCATAAGTTTATAGTAATTCAATTGTATGACGATATCAAGGTACATTTCCAGCTTTTTTTTCACTTTTTTATGTCCAATGTTCTATGAAAATCGTGTATGATAGACATAGTGGAACAAAGAGAAAGGAGATCAGTCAAGTGAAAAAGTGGATTATCATTTCACTTAGCATCATTGTTTTACTTCTTGGTGGTGCAGGGGGATACTATTATTTTCTTACGAACAAAAAAGTAGATTTGAAGAAAGTAGACAAAAAAGTAGCTGAAATTGTAGAAGAAGAATATGAAATTGTGTTGCCTGATGACAGCAATTCATCTGCTTCAGGAAATGAGCAAACATCCACAACAAAGAAGCAAGACGACACAAATAGTCAAACAAACAACAATGAAACAAAACATGAAGGAAAATCCGATGAAAAAGGAACAAATAACGAAAGCGAATCAAACAAACAAAATAATACAAATGAAGACAACAAAGCAAACGAACCCGTCGAACAAGTAACAGTCGCAAGCATTAAAGACAAATATCGCCCATCGTTTGAATATCTGCAACAACAAGCAAATGCTAAAATTGACGCGCTTGTCGATCACGCAATTGGAGAGTATAAGGAAAGAAAAGCAAATGGACAATCAGTATCATTTAATTACTTTTTCTCCAAATACAACACAGCTGCCCAAGAACTTGAGGCAAAAACAGATGTGGCATTCAACGTCATTTACAACGCACTAGAAAACGAACTGAAAAAGAATGGCTTTAGCCCGAATCATGCGAAAGAATTTCGTGAAACGTACGAACAACAAAAATCAGCGCAACGCAACGCCCTATTAAAAAAGGCGTTGAGTAAACTGTAAAAGGGAGCCCGTCGCTCCCTTTTACTCTTCATCGCAGTCTTCACATACTTCAAAGATGTCCTCATCGTCCCAGTCATCTTCTTCCCAGTCGTCCCACTCTTCGTCTATGCCAAGCTCCTCAGCTAATTCATCGAATTGTTCTTCTAAGTCTAGCTCTAAGTCCTCGAGCGTCATGTATAAGTCGTCAATTCGTTTGGAAAGCGTACTTGCTGACACACCGTACATGTTGGCTAGTTGTTTTTGTGGCATCCACTCTTCTTGTAAAGCTGTTTCCAAAAGAATATAATGAAGGGCAGCCGCATACACTTCCGGTTTGCGAATATTCGGGTTTTTTGTCTGACAATATTGGCGCCATATGATGCGTACTGTATCCATCGCACTCATATCGTCAATGTTTGCTTTTTGCTCAAGTATCGTCAATACTTCTTGATGTTTTGGTGACAGCTCGCTCGTATCAATGAGTGTAATAGATAGAGACTGTTGAAAAATATATGGGTATTGCTCTATCCATTGGTTAATGTCTTTATTACATTGCTCCCAATATGTTTGCACAAAATGTTTCAATGCATTCGGAGCGACAGTTGGCATAGGGAAAAATGTAGAAAAACAGGTTGTATATATTCCGTGTGGAACGAAAATACATGTAATCACTTGTCCTATTTTAAGTTCGTAATCAACATGCTGATCTAAAAACTTTATTTGCTTTGTTTCACCTGTAATAAGATCTGTTCCAAGTGCAACGGATCCGTCGATATGATCGATTTGCATAAATGACGGAAAAGCTTCTTTCCAAGACGTCAAAATAGAGAGCACAGACGGGCGAACGTCGCGTTTACGAATGGTGCTCAAGTAATAGTCAAGAATCGTCATACCGCGTATATCTTTTTTAAAAAACATGACCCATATGCTAATGAAAAATCGAAAAATGATGAGTGTATCTTCGTCACGTTCTTTTTTATTTATGTATGCTTTTGTATTCTGATATAAAAATGACTCATGTTCGAAAGCCGCATAGCGAATGAAATCATGCATATGCTGCCCAACCTCTTGATCGACAATCTCATGAATCGATACGACATTATTCCCACAACAATGTTTATACTTTTTTCCACTTCCGCACGGACATAACGCATTTCGTGCTACTTTACTCATCTTCCCCACCTCAACACTTTTTCTTTATTGTAACATGTCAAAATGGAAGAAGATACATCCTTTGTGTCTTTCTTTTCAATCGTGTAGAATAAGGATTAAACGCTATAAAAAAGGAAGAGATACATGATTGGACAAATCGTTACATGGCAAGTAAAAGAACAAAAGCCGTTCGGGTATATCGTCACGAACGGAAAAGAAAGCACCTTGCTTCATGAAAGCCAATGTGAATGCGAATTACAAGTTGGGGATGAGGTGACCGTATTTTTATATCGCGACCATGATGGACAGATGCGTGCAACGATGAAACACCCGCTCATTACGACGTCATCATACGGTTGGGTTGAAGTCGTCGACGTCGTGCCGCAATTAGGCGTTTTCGTTCATATCGGCATTGAAAAAGACGTGTTATTATCGATCGATGACTTACCGTCCATTCCGACGCTTTGGCCGCAAAAAGGAGATCAGTTGTACTGTTCGCTCCAAGTAGATAAACGGGGCCGGCTACTCGCAAAACTCGCGGATGAAGAAACGATGAAACAAATAAGCGTTCCCGCTCCTGCTTCCGCGTTTAACACGAACGTGCGCGGACGCATTTACCGTTTAATGAAAGCAGGATCGTTTCTCATCACAGACGTCGGGTATATCGGATTCATTCACGAGTCACAACGAAGACGAGAACCACGTCTCGGTGAACTCGTCGAAGGACGCGTCATCGCTGTGAAAGAAGACGGAACGATTAACGTATCGCTACTTCCACGAAAACAAGAAAGTTTACAAACAGACGCTGAAACGATCTACAACTATTTGGAAAGCCGTGGTGATGCGATGCCATACAGCGACAAAAGCGACCCAGAAGACATTCAGACGCGTTTTCATATGAGCAAAGCCGCATTTAAACGCGCCCTCGGTCGGTTAATGAAGGAAGGGAAAGTGTACCAACAAGACGGTTGGACATATATTAAAGGGAGAGAAAATGAATGATTCGCTTTGCAACAATCGGAACAAATTGGATTACAGAAGCGTTTATTCGCGCGGCCAAACAAGTGCCATCGTTTCATTTACAAGCTGTTTATTCTCGTCAACAAGAAACCGCAAACGCCTTTGCTGAAAAAACAGGGGCAACCGAAACGTTTACAAACTTACATGAACTTGCAGCAAGCAAAAACGTCGATGCGGTATATATCGCAAGTCCAAATGCGTTTCATGCCGAACAAGCCATCACGCTCATGAATCACGGCAAACATGTCATTTGTGAAAAACCGCTCGCTTCTAACGCCAAAGAAGTGGAAGCGATGATTGGAGCGGCACAAAAAAATGGTGTCGTGTTAATGGAGGCGATGAAGGCGACGTGTTTACCAAACTTTCAAGCGATTCAACACCATTTGCCGAAAATCGGGCGCGTCCGTCGCTACGTCGCAAGCTATTGCCAATATTCTTCGCGCTACGATGCGTTTAAGCAAGGAACGGTCGCAAACGCCTTTCACCCTGCTTTTTCAAGCGGAGCGTTAATGGATCTTGGCGTATATTGTTTATATCCGCTCGTTGTTTTGTTTGGCGAACCGAAAGCCATTCAAGCCCATAGCGTTCGCTTATCGTCGGGCGTAGACGGCGAAGGAAGCATCACGCTCGATTACGGCGAGATGGATGCGATCGTTATGTATTCCAAAATCGCAAACTCGTACGCTCCTGCCGAAATTCAAGGAGAAGAAGGTACGATCGTTATCGATGCGATCCATACGCCAGCACGCGTTCATATTCATTACCGTGACGGTCGCATTGAAGACGTCACCGTTCCGCAACCGTACGAGCCGATGTACTATGAGGCGCTTGAATTTATGACACTCATCGAACGGGGAGAAAAGGAATCTGCAATTAATTCACACGCCCATTCGCTTGCGACAATGAAAGTGATGGACGAAGCAAGAAAACAAACAGGCATTGTATTTCCTGCTGATGAACATTTCGCCTAAAGCGGAATGTTCTCTTTTTTTATTTCATGAATATATTTTTATAAAAGATAATTGGGTGTGCTATAATTTAATATAATCATTTGTACACGAGGTGATATGATGCGCATCTATAATTACGAGTTGCTGAAACATCTCCCTTATTCGATGGAAACTCTTCAATTACTTTCAAAAATTGATGAATACAAAGGGAAGCAAGATTTGTACAAGAAACAATCCCCCCAAATACTCGAAACACTTAAAAATGTAGCCATCATTCAATCAACAAAATCATCAAACGCGATTGAAGGAATTATCATTACAAATAAACGGCTGAAAAGCATTATGGCAGAACAGACGTTACCGATGGACCGATCGGAAGGGGAGATTGCTGGGTATCGGAACGTGTTAAAACTGATCCACGCCTCATCCGATGCCATTCCGATATCCCCTTCTATCATCAAACAACTACACCGTGATTTATACGAGTATGTCCCTTCACAAGGAGGAGAATGGAAAAGTCAAGATAACTATATTAGCGAAACGTTGCCGAATGGGGAAAAGTTTATTCGTTTCATTCCCGTACCTGCTTTTCAAACAGATGAGCACATGCGCCTTCTCTGTATGACTTTTCAAGATACCGTTCAAAAAGGTGACGTACATCCATTGATCGCAATTGCCATCTTCATTTTAGATTTCCTTTGCATCCATCCATTCCACGACGGCAATGGACGGATGTCACGTTTATTAACACTTCTTTTGTTATACAAATTTGGGTACGAAGTCGGTCGTTACATTAGTATTGAAACACTCATTGAAGAAAGCAAAGAAACATATTACGACGTGCTAAAGCGCTCATCAATTCATTGGCATGAAGGGAAAAACGATATTTTTCCTTGGCTACATTACTTTTTATCGATTATCGTTGCTGCATATAAAAAAC
This sequence comes from Anoxybacillus flavithermus, assembly GCA_002243705.1. Classification (GTDB taxonomy): domain Bacteria; phylum Bacillota; class Bacilli; order Bacillales; family Anoxybacillaceae; genus Anoxybacillus; species Anoxybacillus flavithermus. Next base: position 741,375 of record CP020815.1, on the reverse strand, counting down.
TTGAAGAGCGTGTGGGCTATGTAGAAACAAGTCGCGGAAATAAACGAAAGCGCATTAAAGATTTCATTGAAGGGAAAATTGGATACTTTACAAAAGAAGAGATTCGCCATGCCTGTCCTGACATTAGTGAAGCAACAATCAATCGCGTCTTAAACGAATTAAAAGAAACAAAAAAAATCACCCCAATTGGTAAAGGAAGAGGCGCAAAGTGGAAAAAAACTAGTGAATAAGCGAGCGTCTATGCTCGCTTATTTGCCTTCCAAACAACCCATAACACAATCGTCGCCCCGATCATATCGATGATGACATCAGAAAATAGGGCGGTTCGCTTCGGTTGAAACGATTGATGCCATTCATCGAACATGGCGCAAAAAAGCGTCAATAACCAAGCGACACGGTATGAAGCCGTTGCTTTCCATGCAAAAAATGAAAACGTTCCAAATACCGTCATATGCGCACATTTTCGAACAATAAAATTCCATGAAAATAATCCGTCGCTCACAGGACGGTTCGTATGAATGCCAACATATTCAAGCCAATAGCGAATCCATTGTGCCGTTTGTTCCCCGGTAAACAGCGGAGACTCGGTAAAATAGTAAATCAACGCACACCATGCCACCACAAGCCCCCACCATATCACACGATTTGTTTTAATCATTATTCAGACCCTTTCTATATATGGAAATATCCATACCATTTTATCACTTTTTTCTCTTTTATACGATAAAAAATCCCTCCCGTGTTAATGAGAGGGATCGTGTCTTGCAGCTGACCAGTTGGTCCGAAACATTCGTAATGAAATGCTCCTCTTACGTTCTCCGCTGAAAATTTAGCGAAGATAGTCAAGCAAGTTATAATAATAATATGTTTTCGAGCGCATTCTTCCATTTGAGAAAATTAATTGATGTTGCTCTAATTTGTTCACATATCTTCGGACAGTACTTTCGCTCATGCCTGTTAGCTCGACAATGGTTTTGACTGTAAAAATCGGACGTTGAAACATGACATTCATCATACGACGAACATGGCTACTGTTAATCAATTTACTTGCTACATCTAAATCTCTTTCGTATAGCTCGTTTATATCTTGAATAAGCTGGACATTCTTCTTCGCCTGTACTTTTATACATTGTAAGAAAAAGCGAATCCATTGATTCCAATTCCCTTCATATCGTATCTCATTTAAAAAACGGTAATACTTATGTTTATCCCGCTCCAGTACATCACTAATAAAAAAGTTCGGAAACTCAATCACTTTTTTACTATACAAATATAAAGGAATTAAGATACGTCCAATTCTTCCATTCCCATCTAAAAAAGGGTGAATCGTTTCAAATTGCGCGTGAATAATCGCAACACGAATAAGTTCATCAAAATCGTCTTTTGGTTCGTTTATATACTTTTCCAAATTGCTCATGTAGTCGTAAACAAGGTGGGGTTCTGGTGGAACATATGTTGCCGTTTCAATGGTACACCCTTCTGATCCAATGAAATTTTGAATTTTTCTAAACTCTCCTGGCGCGTGATTAGCACCTCTCACATGATTAGATAATAAAATTTCATGCAAATATTTAAACAAACGATTGGAAAGTGGAATGCGCTGCAAAAAATCCATCCCTTTTATTAGTGCCTCATAATAATTTAACGCCTCTTGAATATCTTTATTTACTTTCTTCGTTTCTGCTTCTACTTCCATGACATCATCCAATGTCACCTGTGTTCCTTCGAGCTTTGTTGATTGAACAGCTTCTTTCAACATAACTGGTCGAAGTAAAAATTTCGGATGTAATTTAGAGTTTTTTAACATTGTTTCATATTCTACAATGCTTTTGTTCGCATCAATTAGTTCGCGGATAAACTTCAATTGGTCTATCACACCATCTTTCAACGGTAACATTGGGGGCTCAAACGGTTTTCTTCTCAATTCTTCCACCTTCTTACGTTCATTTAAAGATAAAAATATTTTTTAAAAACTAAAAAAATCTCTTTTACATTCACTTTTTTACATATATGATTATTATATCCCTTTACTCACTATTTGTAAACAAACGGAGAGCATGCTAAAATGAGGACAAATTAAGGAGAAGGAGATGCTGTCATGCTACAGACGATGTTGCCGCAAGAGTTGATGACGAAAGCGGCTCAACGTGTCATGAAGCTGCTACCGTACAAAAAACATAGCGACTTAATTAAACGTGCGTGGCAGTTGTATCGCACCGGGCATGTATATAACGTGACGATCGAGGACAATGTGCTGAAAGGGAAAGTAACGGATAAGGGACATACATACGAGCCGTCTTTTCGGTTAAAGCAGGCGGCGGGCTCATCGTGTACTTGTACAGCTGTCGGTCTATGTCCGCACAATGTTGCGTTATTTTTATATGCGTACAATCAAATTGATGCAGTAGGAGATTTAATTAGAACATGGAAAGAGCCAGCCACAAAACGAAAAAAAGCCGAAAGCAATGAAACACAAAAAGACAGACAAGGGAAACAACAAACCGTTCAGCAACAAAACCCAGACAAGAAGGATGGAAGCAATACGTCAAACAACGCAAATATCATTGACGCGTGGTGGCAATCGTTTGAAGAAACATATCGCCGCATCCCGCTATACCATGTAACGGAAGAAGAACATATGCGTAGGCTCATTCAATCGTTTTTCCAAACATTCAAACGTCCGACATCTAAAGCATCGTTTCTAGACCATTTATATTATGTCCATGCCGCCTTATTTACATTTATTAAACTTGTTCATATTCCACAACAACCATGGGGCTACTCTGCAATGATGCAAGAGCGGCATGTGGAACAATTTTCTTCAACTGTCCAACAAGCACTCACAAATTTAGCAAAAAAACCGCGTACAAAAAGTCATGAACAACTTTTATACGCTACCATCCCATACGTAAGAAACGTATTGTCAGGCGAATTAACGTACTTTAGCCAAATATTAGATGTATACAAAATCATATGGACAAGCATATTGACTGATGAAACATATCGCCAAGAGGAATGTACATGGGCGATTGAACAGTCAAATAAGAAACAAACGGTAGAAGAAAAACTACCGTTTATCAGCGCAGCTTCGTACGTGTCGTTTTTGCTTGAAAACGATCATCGTGCCTATCAGCTCATTGAACCGTTTCCATACTTAGCAACGGGACATATCGTTCGTTTTATGCATATGTCATTTGCGAACAAGCAAATTCAACGTGGAGCTAATTGGTTTCATCGGCTCGAACAAAATGTGGAAACATACTTATATTCGCTTCATATCACTGACCGTGAGTGGTTTGTTCAACATGTACTATCCGCCTATATTCAATATAGTATCGCTACAAAAAATGAACAAACGGAACGGTACGAACAGCTTCTTCAAAGGCTGCTTCCGTACAGTTTTTATACGTACATCGATTACTTATTTGATGAACAAAAATGGAAAGAGCTTGTTGAATTATATATGCTTGAAAAAGCAACCGTCGACATGATTCATCCGTTCCATTTAAAAGCAGTCGAACAAGCGGATCGTTCGCTCGTTCTTCCTTTGTATCACCAAACGATTATGCATTGCATCGAACAAAAAAATCGCAGCGCATATGAACAAGCAATAAAACATTTACGAAAACTGCGCGCCCATTACCGCGCCTTAAAACAAATGCCGCGCTGGGAAACATATATCGCAACATTAGCTGAACAAACAAAACGATTACGTGCCTTTCAAGATTTATTACGGAAAGGGAAATTCATATGATGCCACTTGAACTAAAAAGCCGCTGGCTTGAAGAACAAAAACAGTTTTTCATTTATAGTGATGATGCGCACCCAGATGAGTGGAAAGAGCTCATCTTTTGTTGGCATGAAGAAACGTTTTACGGGACATTTGCGACAGTCGAAACAATTGGAAATCATATCGGCGTCCTTCTTTCACCTTGGGAGGCGCTTACGTTTTTTGCTTATCCGTCGTCCAATCGATTCATTCATATCGTGTGGGACGAACAAAGTAAACAATTGCAAACATGGGCAAAACAAATCATCGAACATATCGAACAAAAGCAGTTTATGCCTGACTTTGAAACATGGAAAAAAGGGCAATTCGGCTGGAAAGGTACAGAAGAAGATCATCCGTTCGTTGCGATGTGGCGCTCTGAGGCGATAAACGGCTGGATTCAATCGGACGTGGAGCTAAAACAAACGTGGCAACAAATCGTTGAAACATATCCGCTACTGACAAGCGATGTTGCTTCATTCATGGACGAGCATGACTGGTTTACTGAAATTGGCTGGGACAAAAACCGCCCGCCATTTATCGTCGCCATTCGTTTAAACGAACCAGAGGAAGATGGTGGAGCCTGGTCGCTTGAAACAGTGCTCATCGACACAGCAACAAACGACATCACCGTGTATCCGCATATGCCGAGAGCTTGGCAAGCGTACGCTCACCATATTGAACGAGCACAACAACGATGGCAAACGATCGTTCCGTGGCTGAGCGAAAATGGAGCATTGCGCACGCAACTAAACGAAGAAGAAGCATGGCGCTTTTTAGTGGAAGCGACAACGGAACTCACTGAAGCAGGCGTTCGCGTTATCGTGCCGGAATGGTGGGAAGTCGTCAAACAAACAAAGCTTCGCGTCAAAGCACGCGTGAAATCATCGGCGACATCTGTATTCGGACTCGATGCGCTCGTCGATTTCGACTGGCGTATCGCTACAAACGGCATCGAACTGACAGAACAGCAATTTGCGGAACTCGTTGAACAAAAGCGCCGCCTCGTGCGCATGCGCGATCAATGGGTGCAACTTGACCCTGCCGTCATTCAACACGTACAAAAGCTGATGAAACAAGCGAAACAAGAAGGTTTATCGCTTCGTGACGTACTTATGCAGACGCTCGCAGAAAAAACAAACGAACAACATGAAGACGATGAAACGATTGACATTGAACTGAATCGCTCGTTTGCCACGCTCGTACGAAAAATGAAAAACATTGACCATATCCCAACGGTCAGCATTCCGAGCACGTTCCACGGCACGTTACGTCCATATCAACAGCGAGGCGTCGACTGGCTCGTCTTTTTACGCCAGCTCGGTTTTGGTGGCTGTTTAGCAGACGATATGGGGCTTGGAAAAACGATACAAATGCTAGCCTACCTCGCCTATGTGAAGGAAAACGAGAAACGAAACGGCCCTGCTTTGCTTATTTGTCCAACGAGCGTCATCGGCAACTGGCAAAAAGAATGTCAGCAATTCGTTCCGTCTTTAACTGTCTACGTTCATCACGGATCGAATCGTGGACATGGAGATACGTTTGTCGAAAAAGCAAAAAGCTGTGACCTTGTCATTACATCGTACAGTTTGGCGCATTTAGATTTCGACGACCTCGCAAGCATCGATTGGGATGTCATTTGTTTAGATGAAGCACAAAACATTAAAAATGCCCAAACGAAACAAGCGCGTGCCATTCGTAAACTAAAAGGGCGTCATAAAATTGCACTTACTGGTACACCAATTGAAAATCGACTAAACGAACTTTGGAGCATTTTCCACTTTTTAAACCCGGGCTACTTAGGCTCACAAACAGAGTTTCAACGTCGCTTTGCAACGCCGATTGAAAAAAACGGAGATGCACAAGCAACGGAAAAACTGCAAAAACTCATTCGTCCATTTTTATTGCGGCGAACGAAAACAGACGAACGCATTGCGCTCGACTTGCCAGATAAACTCGAACAAAAAGAATATTGCCCGCTCACCATCGAGCAAGCATCCTTATACGAACAAATTGTACAACAATCGCTTGAAAAACTCGAACAAGTCGAGGGGTTTGCGCGGCGCGGCATCATTTTACAAATGTTAAACAGCTTAAAGCAACTATGCAACCATCCAGCACTATACTTAAAAGAAAAACATCCGAAGCAAATCGTCGAGCGATCGCATAAAGTGGAAAAGCTGCTTGAGCTTGTCGAACAAATTCGCGAAAACGGGGAAAGTTGCTTAATCTTTACGCAATACATTCAAATGGGCGAGATGATCCAACACCTTCTTTCTACGCATTTGAAAGAAACTGTCGTCTTTTTAAATGGAAGCACACCGAAACAGACGCGCGATGAAATGATCGAACAATTTCAAAACGGGCAGTTTCATATATTCATTTTATCGCTCAAAGCAGGCGGGACAGGTCTAAACTTAACAGCCGCCAACCACGTCATTCATTTTGACCGTTGGTGGAATCCGGCTGTGGAAAACCAAGCGACAGACCGAGCGTATCGCATCGGGCAAACGAAATTTGTTCATGTACATAAATTCATCACAACAGGGACGATTGAAGAAAAAATCGACGATATGCTTGAGAAAAAACAAGCGCTCAATGAACAGCTCATCCAAAGCGAAACGTGGATTACCGAACTATCAAACGAACAATTGCGCGAACTATTTACGCTTTCATGAGGTGAAATATGGCAAAGAAAAAAGGAACGAAGCAACAAACGTTATGGGAAAAACTGCTTGAACAAATGGCAAAAAAACTAGCAGAACGAAAAAAATAAACAGCCGACGCGACCGGCTGTTTATTTTTGAATATAAAACTTTCTCGATAACGTAAAGCTATATACAATCGGAATGACAAATAACGTTAAAAAGGTGCTGCTAATCAGTCCACCGATAACAGTAATCGCCATCGGCTGATTAAGCTCTGCTCCATCACCGATGCCAAAGGCGAGCGGCAACAACCCTAAAATTGTCGTTAACGCCGTCATTAAAATCGGGCGAAGGCGAAGTTTCACTGCGGTAACAATAATGTCCCGCTCGCCGCGCTCGCGCAGTTGATTCATATAATCGACAAGAACAATCGCATTGTTCACAACAATACCTGCAAGGACAATGCCCCCGATAATGACCATGACGCTTACCGGTGTATGTGTAAGCCATAATCCTGCCGCAATCCCGATGACCATTAATGGAATCGTAAACATAATAATAAACGGATGTTTAAACGATTCAAATTGCGCTGCCATCACAAGGTAGACGAACGTCACCGCTAAAGCAAACGCTAAAGCTAAATCGTCAAGCGATGACTCAAGCAGTTCGCGATCGCCGCTGAAGACGATATCCGTTTCAGATGGAAGATCGAGCTTTTCGATTTCGCGATCGACAAGCGCCGATATGTCGCCAAGTGTCACGGAACTTTTATATTTCACCGTAAACTGAACCGCGCTTTGTTCATTTACTCGCTGAATTTGGACGCGGCTTTTTCCGATCGAAACGGATGCAATATCGCCAAGCTTCACAAATGATCCATCCGGCTTTTTCACAAGCAATTGTTTTAAATCGGCAACAGAATTTTTTACGTTTGGATCGTACTCGACCGTCACATCATATACGTTGGCGTTTGTGTCAATGATGCGTGTCGCTGTCATTCCGCGCGTCATTTGTTGGGCAACGATGGCGACTTGCGCTGGTGTCAGTCCATGTTGCAACGCTTTTTCCCGATCGATTTTCACTTGCATTTCATCGACTGTTTCTGACAAATCGGTTGTCACTTCTTTGACTTCTTTTAACGACGTTAATCGTTTTTCAATTTGACGAACGGCTTCTTTCAACCTTTTCTCATCCGTATCTTTTACGCTAAATGTTAACGTATTTGGCGCACTTCCCGTCGATGCTTGCAAGTTAAACGATACTTCCGCCGTTTTATTCACTTTTTTCACCGCTCGTTGTACCGGAGATTTTAACTCATCAACGACGACGAACACCGAGCGATCACGCTTATCTTTCGGCTTCATTTTCACGTATATTTCCGCGACGTTGCTTTGCGTCGTTCCACGAAACGATTGTTCTTGTGTCGAACCGATCAGGCTTACGTACGTTTCGATGTCATCGACGCGCTTTAATTCATGTTCAATCGCTTGAACGACACGTTCTGTCGCTTGTAAAGAATAACCGTCACCCGTTTGTACACGAATCGAGAAAAACCCTTCGTCTGTATTCGGCAAAAACTGCATCCCGACTTTCGTTAATCCGACCACACCGACACCAAGCAAACTAACTGACAACAACAACACAACAAAACGGTGGCGCAATGACCAACGTAAGCTTCGTTCAAGCGCACGCATCGGGGCGGAAGATAATCGCGCTTCTTCGCGGTAACGTCTGCGCGGGCGCAACCAACGGCTCGCAAGCATCGGCACAACCGTCAGCGCCACGAACAAGGAAGCGAGCAAACTAAACGCAATCGTTAGGGCAAACTCAGTAAATAAATCACCGATTAATCCGGTAATAAATAATACCGGAATAAACACGGCTACACTCGTCAACGTCGATGCGATGATGGCGCTGCCGACTTCGCTTACCCCCTCTTTTGCCGCTTCTTTCGGCTCTTTCCCCATCGCTAAATGACGGGAAATATTTTCAATAACGACAATCGAGTTGTCAACAAGCATCCCGATCCCAAGGGCTAATCCGCCAAGCGTCATAATATTTAACGTGAAATCAGAAAAATACATTAAAACAAACGTCACAATGACAGAGTACGGAATAGCGATGCCGATAATGATCGGGCTTTTCATGTTTCGTAAAAAAATAAACAGTACCGCCATCGCAAACGCTCCACCTAACACGAGCGACTGCGCGATATTGCGAATCGTCCGTTCAATAAACTCCCCTTGGTCAAATAATATATCAGCACGGACGTGTTGAAATTGCTCTTTTTTCAATAGCTTGTTTAACTGTTTTTGAAACGCTTTCGACACTTCCGCTGTGTTCGCATCCGCTTTTTGCAACACGCTCATTAACACAGACGGCTGTTCATTCGTTCTTGTAATCGTTTGTTGTTCGTCTGAAACGAGTTCGACTTTCGCGACATCTTCCAAACGAATACGCTTTTTTGTCAACGGATCAATCGTAATCACGAGTTTTTTTAATTCATCGACCGATTGCACCGTACTTAAAATGCGCGTCGACAATTGTCGTTCATCGATGACAACTGTTTCCCCCGGGAGCGAGATGTTATTGGCTGAAATGAAGTTTGCAATGTCTTGTTGGGAAAGCCGATACGTGCGCAGTTTATTTTGGTCGACGAGCACACGTACACGCTTTGTGAGCGTGCCAGATACGTTTACGCTCGCTACCCCTTCCGTTTTTGCAAGCTCTGCTTTTAACTGTTGCGCTAACGTTTGTAATTCGTCCGTTCCTTTTTTGCTCGTTAACGTCAGTTGGATGACTGGAAACTGCGATGGATCAAACTTTAAAAATCGCGGCTTTTGCACGTCATCGGGAAGCGGCGTTTGATCGATCCGCTGCATGACGTCATTTTGCCTATCATCGATGACAGTCGCCCATGAAAACTGCAGTAAAATAAGAACAGACCCTTCTTGCGACGTAGACGTCATCGACTTTAACCCTGGCAACGTCGCTAAGCTACTTTCTAACGGCTTCGTCACTTTTTCAAGCACTTCTGTCGGACCAGCCCCCGGATACGTCGCCACAACAACCCCCACGGGTGGTTGAATATCAGGAATAAGCTTCATCGGAATATTCAATAACGATACCGCCCCTAAAAGAATGACGATGATCATCGAGACAAGCGTCAACACCGGGCGCCGAATCGAAAAATGGCTAATGTTCATGATGTATCCCCCTCGTATATGTTCTAATGATAGAGTAACGAAGGGATAAATTCGTTGTCAAATTTGGAAACAAATAAAAAAGAGGCTACCTTCAGCCTCTTTTTGATGCATGCCAACGCCATGCGCTTGTGATGATGTCTTCGAGCGACCGTTTCGCCTTCCAACCAAGCTCGCGCGCAATGTTTTCCGATGACGCCACAAGTCGCGCAGGGTCTCCCGGGCGGCGCGCTGTATATTCAATCGTTGCTTTTTTCCCTGTGACGCGTTCACACATGTCGATCACTTCTTTGACCGAATAACCGAGCCCGTTGCCAAGATTGTACGTCGCTGTCTTTTTCTCGTCCGAAAGAAGGGCGTGCAACGCGAGAATGTGCGCCTCCGCTAAATCAGTGACGTGAATATAGTCGCGAATACATGTGCCATCTCGTGTATCATAGTCTGTACCGAATACCGAAATTTTATCGCGCATGCCAAGCAAATGTTGCAAAATAAGTGGAATTAAATGCGTTTCCGGTTCATGATCTTCCCCGATTTCACCGCTTTCATGTGCCCCTGCCGCATTAAAATAGCGCAAGACGACATAGCGTAAATCATACGCTGACGCAAAATCAGCAAGCATATGTTCAATCATCAATTTCGAACGACCGTATGGGTTAATTGGACTTGTTGGACATTGCTCCGTAATGACATCAACGTTTGGAATGCCGTACACCGCTGCTGTCGATGAAAAAATGAACCGCTTCACGCCATACGCCATCATCGTTTCTAATAACGTTAATGTCGCAGCAACGTTGTTTTTATAATATTTCATCGGTTCTGCAACCGACTCGCCTACTAAACTATTGGCCGCAAAATGCATAACGGCATCGATCGGATACTTTTCAAAAATGCGCACAAGCGTCGCCCGATCGCCTAAGTCGCCATGCACAAACACCGCTTTTTTATCAACTAAATACCGATGCCCTGTCGATAAATTATCAAGCACAACGACCGGCTTCGTCTCAACTAATTGTTTGACGACATGGCTGCCGATATATCCCGCTCCACCAACGACTAAAATCATAAAGAAACTCCTTTCGTCACCATCTATTTTCATATTACTACACATATATGGAAAAATCGAGCATCACTTCTCTTTATTTCACTCGTTTCCGCCCGATTGAATCATATTCGATCCCATACGCTTTTACAGCATCAAGCGCATAACAATTGCGCCCATCAAAAATAATCGGCGTTTTCATTTGCTTAACGTATACAGATAAGTCCAGTTGGCGAAATTCGTCCCATTCGGTTAAAATCATCGCCGCATCAGCATCTTTTAGCGCCTCTTCCACACGACTTGCATATATGACTTCCTTCGGCAACACGCTTTTCGCTTTATTCATCGCAATCGGATCGTAAGCAACAACGATCGCCTGTTCCGCAACAAGTTCACGTGCGATAACAATGGAAGCGGCTTCCCGCATATCGTCCGTATTGGGCTTAAATGACAAACCGAGAAGGGCGATTTTTTTCCGTGCGAGATGCCCAAATCTTTTTTTTGCTTTTTCAATTAACTTGCGCTGTTGTTTATTGTTTACTTCAATGACCGCTTTCAACAATTCGAAATCGTGATCGATATTTGCCGCAATTTTCGCTAACGCTTTCGTATCTTTTGGAAAACAAGACCCGCCGTAACCGATACCAGCACGTAAAAATGCCGAACCGATGCGTTGATCCATTCCCATCCCCGCTGCGACTTGTTCAACATCTGCCCCTACTTTTTCACATATGTTCGCAATTTCGTTAATAAAACTAATTTTCGTTGCCAAAAAGGCGTTTGAAGCATATTTAATCATTTCTGCACTGCGAATATCCGTGTGAAAAATCGGAATGCCAAACGGACGATGAATATCGGCCACAACAGCTGCCGCTCGCTCATCATCCGCACCGATGACAATGCGATCACCATGAAACGTATCATGAATCGCGGACCCTTCACGCAAAAATTCTGGATTTGATACGACATCGATACGCACATGTGGAGCGAGCTGCTGAAACATACGTTGTATTTCATGATTTGTCCCGACCGGCACCGTACTTTTCGTGACGACGATCACGTCTTTCATCACCGCCGAAGCAATGTCTCTCACCGCTTGCTTCAAATACGTCAAATTCGCCGAACCATCTTCATTTTCAGGCGTGCCGACCGCAATGTAAATAACATCTGATTCTCGATATGCGCGCGCCCCATCTGTCGTAAAAAACAACCGATTCGCTTCCATATTTTCTTTCATTAACGGCTCAATGCCCGGCTCATAAATCGGCGAGATCCCTTGTCGCATCCGCTCGACTTTTTCTTCATCGACATCCACGCACGTTACCCGATGCCCAACATGTGCAAGCGCTACTCCTGTCACTAAACCAACATATCCTGTTCCAACAACGACAATGTTCATTGCTAACCTCCGTGCACGTTTTTTTTCAGTTTACACAAATGTGAGCGTTTTTGCACGATACAGCTATCGAAAGAAAATGCAAGATTTCTCTATATAAAAACATAGAAACTCGTCTATCATTATAGTAAAAGAAAAGAAGGAGAAAGTGTTGCACCGTCTACCAATTAAAAATCGCCTTGCGTGGTATTCGTCCTCCCATTTGGCGACGTGTACTTGTTCCGAGCCATATTACATTCGATCAACTTCATTTCATCATTCAAGAAGCGATGGGATGGGGGAACGATCATTTGTATCGATTTGACACGGAAGATGCGATCATCGATGTACCGCATCCAGATGATTTTTTATACACCCTTGGAAAGATAAGCTCGATTGTCAAAAAGTGCGGATAACTAGCAACAATCAAATTCAAATAAATGCATTTTTTAGGGCTGACTCAAAAGTCCGCTTTTTAGCAGTCTTTTCGGTCAGCCCTTTTCTGTATCTCCAAATGCCCCTTTAATCGTCGCGAAATGGCTGCGTGGGGCGTGACAGGTGCCACGCTGTCCACATTCTTGCCAAATGAGCCGTATCATTTGTATAATAGAAGCAGGTATTTCATAAAATAAAAAAGACTGAGCGCTGCGAACGCTCAGCCGAAGCAACTACATGCCGCAAGAAGAGCGGCTGACCTAATTGAATCAGAGATTACCGAAAAGGAGTAACCGTCTTAATCCATTGGTCGTGGGGGAGCGGTTACTTCTTTTTGTTTATATAGACGACCATCGTGACGATCAATGTTAGCATCCCTATCAGTACTAGACTGAATTGAGCAACTAAGCTTAATGCTTCGTATGTCGTCATTTTCCCACCTCCCTCCATTAGGGAAGTGGTCAACCGCCCACCCTACTTATGTAGTTGCTACTACTGCGATTGTAACATGTCCGTATGCTTTTCTCTACAAATCCGGGCAATATGGAACGCAGCCGCTATACCGAGCCTATAAGAAGATTCCATCATTTTTGTAGACAAACTCTCATTCTCATTGGGGCGTGACAGGTACCGTTATAGGCGATCCTTTATACATTCCTCCACATAAAATAACCGCAAAGCTTTCAAATTTGGTGAAATGTATAAAAATAAAAAAACGTATTGTAAGCGTTAACATCCGTCATTATAATAACTTCAAACGCGTTTATGTTTTAATGCAAACGTTTGCATTCTTACTTTAAAGAAAGGATGTGTGTACATGAATGGCTTGAAAAAAGTGTGGTTGTATTACGCTATCGTCGCTTCCTTAATCATTTCTTTTCTTACACCTTTTTCAACAGCAAAAGCTAATACTGCACCTGTTAACGGAACAATGATGCAATACTTCGAATGGGATTTACCGAATGATGGAACACTTTGGACGAAAGTAAAAAATGAAGCTGCCAATCTTTCATCGCTAGGTATTACAGCATTATGGCTCCCTCCAGCATATAAAGGAACGAGCCAAAGCGATGTCGGATATGGTGTGTACGATTTATATGATCTTGGGGAATTTAACCAAAAAGGAACGGTTCGAACGAAATATGGAACAAAAGATCAGTATATTCAAGCCATTCAGGCTGCTAAAGCGGCAGGGATGCAAGTATATGCCGATGTTGTATTTAATCATAAAGCAGGGGCTGACGGTACAGAATTTGTCGATGCGGTTGAAGTGAATCCTTCTAATCGAAATCAAGAAACATCTGGCACATATCAAATTCAAGCGTGGACAAAATTCGACTTTCCTGGTCGTGGAAACACATACTCAAGCTTCAAATGGCGCTGGTATCATTTTGATGGTACAGATTGGGATGAAAGCCGCAAATTAAATCGTGTTTATAAATTCCGCGGTACAGGAAAGGCATGGGACTGGGAAGTCGATACAGAAAACGGAAACTACGATTATTTAATGTTTGCTGATTTGGATATGGATCACCCTGAAGTCGTAACGGAATTAAAAAATTGGGGGAAATGGTACGTCAATACGACAAATGTTGATGGATTTCGTTTAGATGCCGTAAAACATATTAAATATAGCTTTTTTCCTGATTGGTTAGCATCTGTACGCTCACAAACAGGGAAAAATCTTTTTGCAGTCGGAGAATTTTGGAGCTACGATGTCAACAAACTGCATAACTATATTACAAAAACAAATGGAACAATGTCGCTATTTGATGCACCGTTGCACAACAATTTCTATACGGCGTCAAAATCGAGTGGATATTTTGACATGCGTTATTTGCTGAATAATACGTTAATGAAAGATCAACCTGTCCTTGCGGTAACGCTCGTTGATAATCATGATACGCAGCCTGGTCAATCGTTACAATCATGGGTAGAGCCTTGGTTTAAACCGCTTGCTTATGCATTTATTTTGACGAGACAAGAGGGCTATCCTTGCGTATTTTATGGCGACTACTACGGCATCCCGAAATACAATATTCCAGGACTAAAAAGCAAAATCGATCCGCTTCTCATTGCCCGTAGAGACTATGCATATGGAACACAACGTGATTATATCGATCATCAAGATATCATTGGATGGACGCGTGAAGGAATTGATTCAAAACCAAACTCTGGACTCGCGGCTTTAATTACCGACGGTCCTGGCGGAAGCAAATGGATGTATGTCGGTAAAAAACATGCGGGAAAAGTGTTTTACGATCTCACAGGAAACCGAAGTGACACCGTAACAATTAACGCAGACGGTTGGGGAGAATTTAAAGTAAACGGCGGCTCTGTTTCGATTTGGGTGGCCAAAACGTCAAAAGTCACATTTACAGTCAATAACGCCACAACAACAAGTGGACAAAATGTATACGTTGTCGGCAACATTCCTGAACTAGGAAACTGGAATACAGCGAATGCAATCAAAATGACACCATCGTCTTACCCAACGTGGAAGGCGACCATCTCCCTCCCACAAGGAAAAGGGATCGAATTCAAATTTATTAAGAAAGACCAATCAGGAAATGTAATATGGGAAAGCATTTCTAATCGAACGTACACCGTTCCATTCTCATCAAGCGGATCATACACCGCAAGTTGGAACGTGCCGTAATATGTTTAAAGTACAGCTTGCCAATAGAAACGGTAAGCTGTACTCTTTTAACACAATAATGAAATATAAACATAGTCAACTACCCCCACTTAACTAACGTTTGAAGTGGGGGCTTGCAACTCCCCAGAAGTGCGAGCGGACTTCGTCCTCCTTCCTTGACTTGGGGTTGCATCAGGGTGGTTGACAGCACCCCGACCACACAAGTCATGCTTGGGTGGTCACGCCATGATGGTACTCGATTCCCTTTTGGCGTAAGTTTAACGCCCCTACTCGATCATCGTTGGATGTATAGCCACATGCCTCACATATAAACGTATGGATCTGTTTTTTGCGGTTGTTTTTATGGGTAAACCCACATGTCGGGCATTGCTGGCTCGTGTAAGCAGGATGAACGGCAAGGACGTGGCTGTCGTGTAGTCGTGCTTTATATTCAATGAACGAGCGGAGTTGAGCGAACGCCCATGTAAATCGTACATATCGGTCTTTTTTGCAAACGCACACCGTATCGTTGATGCCCGTCAAATCCTCTAGGACAAGCAAGCTATGCTTCCCTGCAAACCGAACAAGTGCCTTGCTGACACAATGATTGACATTGGTCATGAAACGGTTTTCTTGCTCAGCGATTTTCTTTAGCTTGCGTTTAGCAGATTTCGTGTTGCGTTGTTGGAGCTCTTTGCGAAGTCGGACGTATCGCGCTTTGACGTTCTGAATGTGATTGCCCTTGATAAACAAATGACGGTCGCGTGAATCCACAGCGGTCACTAAAAAGCGCATCCCCATATCCACACCGATCCTCCCCCACCTTCCCTTCACTTAGAGGTGGGGGACTCCTTGCCTAATGCCGTTGAATTTGTTTCATGTCATCGAACGTTAAATTCGTTTTTATATTTTTTTCATTGCTTCAAGTATGTCATTGTAGTTTACCAAGGAAGAAAAGCTCGCTCCTTTTTTAATAATTGCCTCAATCACTTGTTTTTGCCGATCTTGTCTGCCAAAATCGCCACGTGGATCATCATAACGCATACGAGTGTATTTCAATGCTTTCTCACCATTTAATGTAATTTCTCCTTTAGGAAACGACTCTCCTTCATACTCAAATGCAAAAGCATTGTTTACTATTACACCGCCAACAGCGTCCACCATATCTTTAAAACTCTCCATATTCGCTTTAATGTAATAACCAATTGGAATGTCTAAAAATTGTTCGACCGTTGCCATTACTCCACCGAAAGCGTACGAGTGGTTAATTTTATCCTCTTTCCCTTTACCGACGATCAATGTGCGTGTATCTCGCGGAATGCTTACCATTTCTATCGACTGCTTTTTCGGGTTTACTGTCATAACAATTAACGAATCTGCCCGACCGCGATCATTTTTTCGTTCATCTACCCCAATAAGCAAAATCGAGATCGGTTGTTTTTCTGTAAACGATAGCTCATCTGGGCGTTTCTCTGACCTCTCTCGCTTAATCGGCTCATGTATTTCATTCATCGTTTGTTGTAGTTTGTGATAAACTGAAAACACGGATGCCCCTACCAACACAAGAAATACAACAATCGCTCCGAGCCATATACGTCTCGTCCTTTTTCGCTCCAACGTCATTCTCATCTTCCTTCTGGTCATGGATATTTTCATGTGAAGCGTAACATACGGATCGAAAAAAGACAAGAATGGTGCGTCATCGCTTCACGCAAACATTCCCTTATCTTAATCGTCGATACAATTGAACAAGCTCTCTCTTTTGTACAATCTTAAAATGATTGCGCTCGTAGAAAGAAATAAGTTTTGGATGATCTTCACATTCAACATAAACGAAGCGACCACCGAGTCTTTCATGCAAATCACTAATTAGCTCCATCGCAACGCTTAGGATCTCTTCCCCCTTTATATATTCACGATACTTATCATTTTTACCTAACTGTCCAATTAGATATCCTGTAGCCATTAATGCGTTTTTATCATTGGCAATTTTCTTCCTGAGTTCTTTTGAAATTTCTGGACTAAATACAATCGATTTCATGGCGAGTGTAAAATAACCTAAAATAGCGATATGTTGTTCTAATAATGTCAATTGTTCATCCACAATGAAATATGTTCGGCCGAGGTCTCTTTGCTCAAATTCAACAGCCTTTGAACGAATAAACTCCTGCACATCCTCATTTTTCGGACAAAAAAATTGGGAAAGACCTAATTCAAGTATCTCGGTCTTCCCCATTAGCGCTCTAAGCGGGATAATAATTTTACTAATAGCTCATCGCTTCTTTCGATCTGTTTCATAAGACCTGTTTTTTTGACAGATGGTACAGGAGCATCTAATACCTCAGCTAAACGCTTTGCCTCATCATTTGATGAAATGACCGTTGGCTTTCCAAATGAAGACGTTGCCATTTTTCATCACCTCTTCATCCATATTATACCCTTCACGCAAAGGAATATAAAGCCCCTTCATTAGAAGGTGTGATAGGTACCATTTTCAATTTCTACCTAACACAACTACTACTTACAAACTGGTTGATAGATGTCATCCATGGAAAAGGAGTATGCACTTAATAATGATTAAAACGCCGATCGGGATTGTGTACAGGATCAGGCACATTTAAATCCGATTGGCGATCTCTTAACTGAGCAACATGTTGGTGGATGGCACCCTCGCTACGACGAGCAATTGTGCTAGACTGTTCGTATTCTTTAATGAGCTGTGCTATTTCTTTACTGTAGTTGAGCAATTTTAATTACAATAATTACCATATAAAAAGAGACAAACAGGATACCCCTTATGCCACGTGGAGCTGTTTTTTTACGGTATCGATGGGAATATTTTGTTTTGCTGCACAGTAAATGAACTCCACGAGGCTATGTCCTTTTCTCTTGCGCAGGAGATCGAGCCCATCCGAAAAATCACTGTTCGACTCGAACATGCTGTACACATACGCAAGTTGCACCAAGATCCAATACCGTTTCACTGCCCGACGCCCGCGAACGCGGTATCCATCGAGTTTCAGCTGGTCTTTCGCTTGACGGAAAAAACATTCGATTGACCAACGCTCAGCATAGTAGCGCAAGATGTCTTCATCGCTCAACTTGCGATCCGTGCTCAAGACGCAATGAAGATGTTCCGATGTCATCGGTTGATCCGCTTTCCAAGCGAGGATCACCACTGCATCCTTGAGACCGTTCAGAGCACCTTCGTAGCGATACACCCGATACTGCTCTTTTCCCGCCGTGACGAGGTGAGTGTCTTTCGGTTCGATGTAGTGGGCAAACTGCTTCGCTTGGATGGCGATACCTTTCGGGTAGAGAATTCGGTTCGTCTTGAGCATCGCAATCACGTGGAATCCTTTTTTCAGACAAGCTTCCACGAGGGTTTGCGATGGATACCACGAATCCATGAGCACATAAACGGGGCGACTCACATCCAAAGAAGAAAGCATCTCCATCGCAAGTTCCCCTTTGCTTTTCCCTGCCGTCTTGTCATAGAGGCGAAAGGCAAAAGGGAACGCTTGGGTCATCGTATGAACCATGAGCCAAACGAGAGAATGCCCCCAGATTGACTTTTTCTCGGCATGAGAATAGTGCCAATCACACCCTTGAATGGCGTGTGTTGCCCGTGACGAAGGCTTCGTTTTTTGGCAAATTGTATCATCGATTGAAACAAAAAGGGGAGAATTCTCTCGTTTCGAGCTGCGTTCGACACGACGAAGAATCCACTGCTGGAGTTTGTGAAGCAATGTTTCTTCATCCCACGGACTTTTCGTGAAAAAATGGCTCAGTGTCGTGCGATGATTCGGGTGAAAACTACCATGATGAAGATCGGTCAACGTCCCGGAAAAACCTTTCGTCACCATCGCATCCACGATATGAACGAGATGCTTCATCACAGGTTTCGAGAAATAAAGTGCCAACCCTAACATCGTGAAAAACTTGTCGATTCCTTGATGATGTGCTAATCTATTCATGAGACATGAACCTCCTTGTGAATGGTTTGGTGACACATCTATTCTAATCAAGGAATTGGGTTCATGTCTCTTCTTTTATTTTTTTGTAAATTTATGTTAGCGAATTTGCTCATCTACAGTTCTTTATTACTTTTTTCAGGAAAACGATCGAGATGGTAATAAATGTATAAATTTTCTTCTCTTGTCCAATGAGTTGCCTTCACTTTTTTCACCATCCGATCTTCAAAATTTTTTTATCATTTATCACTTCGATAACTCTTCTCTCTATTCCTTCTGGATAAATGACTTTTTTGTAAATATGATACTTATTTGTATAATATGGTTTTTTACTAACTTAAAATATTGAATATTCAGTTTTTTTAGTAAAAATAAATGGCTCTAAATCAAGCATATATTTCAAAAAAGATGCCCATTGTATAGGACATCTTTTGAATAACATTGTTATTTATCCCTCAACGCCTGTTTCGCAAGTGCTAAAGCTCCGCATATACCTGCGTTATCTCCTAAACCAGGTCGTGTAATGTAATCATGAATATGTTTTAAAATCACCTCATGTTGTACATATCCGTTCAAATGATTTAAAACGTGACGGTGAATACGAGGTAGCAAGGTGGATTGTTTCGCTACCCCTCCCCCAATAATTACTTGTTCTGGAGATAAAACTAAAATGTACTGTGCGATCGCTTGCCCTAAATAAAAAGCTTCGAGTTCCCACACTTCATCTTGTTCAGAAAGGTTAGCGCCTCGTTTCCCCCATCTTTTTTCGATCGCAGGGCCGGAAGCTAGCCCCTCTAAACAATCGCTGTGAAACGGGCAAATGCCAGGAAACGTATCATCTGGATGGCGTCGAACGAGAATATGTCCCATCTCTGGATGGAGTAATCCGTGAACGAGACGTCCCTCGACGATCGCCCCGACACCAATGCCTGTTCCTACTGTCATATAGATGCAGCTGTTTTTTCCTTTTGCCCTTCCCCAAAACAATTCTCCTAACGCTGCTGCATTGACATCCGTATCAAATCCGATAGGGACATCAAAATATTTTTCAATCATGCCAACAAAATTAAAATTGGACCAATGGGGTTTTGGTGTATTTGTAATATAGCCATACGTTTGGCTTTTCCGATTTAAATCGACTGGACCAAACGTCCCGATCCCAATCGCATCTAGTGAATAGCTCTTGAAAAAATCAATAACCTTTTGCATCGTTTCTTCTGGCACAGTAGTCGGGAACTGAATACGTTCATAAATATTTCCTTCATAATCACCGACAGCACAAACAAATTTCGTGCCACCCGCTTCAATCGCTCCTAAATACATTTCTTTTCACCTTGCTTTCATCAACATTATTTCCTCCATGTTGGTGAAGAAACAATACATTGCAAATTCCCTTGTATAGTAAAACGATCGAACGAATGGGGAATGAGAAAATGGTCTCCTTTTTGTAACGGATATGTCTCTTGTGCTGTACAAAGCTCCCCTTTTCCATCGAGAACACTAACTAATAAAAAATAATCCGTTTGTTCAATGTCCCATTTATGCTCAATATCCCATTTTTGTACGGTAAAATACTCGTTTTGAACAAATGTTGTAATTGTTGCCCCTGTTGTTTGAATCACATGTGGTTCATAGTGCACATCGACATGCGGAACAGTAATGACATCGAGCGCTTTGTCTAAATGTAATTCCCGTTTGTTTCCATGCTCATCTACACGATCGTAATCATACATCCGATACGTCGTATCCGAGCTTTGCTGCGTTTCGAGTACGAGCGTTCCTTCGCAAAGCGCATGTACCGTACCACTTGGGACGTAAAAAAAGTCCCCAGGGCGAATCGGCACTTTCCGAAGCAAGTCATGCCATCGACCTTCTCCCATCATTTGTTGTAGCTCTTCTTTTGTTTGAGCATGGTGCCCGTATATTAACTCTGCTCCTTCTTTACAGTCAATGATATACCAGCACTCTGTTTTACCTAATTCTCCATGTTCATATGTACGAGCATATTCATCGTCTGGATGCACTTGTACCGATAAATCAGCATTCGCATCTAAAATTTTCGTCAGTAATGGGAAACGATCCGATGGAAAATGACCAAATAACTCTGGATGATCGTCCCATAACTCACCTAATGTCTTACCTCGAAATGGTTCATTTATCACAGTCGTCTGCCCGTTCGGATGTGCAGAAATTGCCCAGCATTCCCCCGTTTGCTCTGAAGGAATATCATATCCAAACTGCTCACGAAGACGATTTCCACCCCAAATTCGTTCTTGAAACACAGGTGC
The DNA here is from genome assembly GCA_002243705.1 of Anoxybacillus flavithermus. Classification (GTDB taxonomy): domain Bacteria; phylum Bacillota; class Bacilli; order Bacillales; family Anoxybacillaceae; genus Anoxybacillus; species Anoxybacillus flavithermus. The sequence continues at coordinate 720,003 of CP020815.1, read as the reverse complement.
GAAAAAAAGAGGTATGTTCATCATTCATCTCCTTCACCCATTAAGATTGAAACGTCTCAAATAATTGTAAAACATCTTCCACTTTTCGTACAGTTAATAGCTGTTCCCTAAACGTCTCATCCATCAGCTTTCTCGCTAACAATTGCAAAATTTTCAAATGCTCATTTCCTGCATGTCGCTCAGGCACTGCAATCATAAAAATAAGTAAAAGTTCACATTCTTTCAAGATCCAGACCAATTACCAATTGAGTTGTATGAAAGGGGATAGATGGGGAAAAACTCCCCATCACTTCATTTGATATAAAGCATCTTCCACAAGCGACATAACGGCTTGTTCAAGTTCGGCCAACAGCGCATCACTTTCTTGTTGTGACTTGCCTTTTACGCCAAAATAAAATTTCGCTTTCGGCTCTGTGCCTGACGGGCGAACACAAAACCATGAACCATTGGCTAGTTCATATTTCAACACGTTCGATCGTGGCAAGCGAAGCGGTTGTTCTACACCGTTTTCCCATCGTTTGCCCACAGCGTAATCTTCCACCGCAACAACCGCTACACCAGCAACTTCACGTAACGGTTGGCTACGAAACGAAGACATGATGTGAGCGATTCGCTCTGCTCCTTCTTTTCCTTTTAACGTCAACGAACGCAATGATTCTTTATAGTAGCCATACTTTTCAAAAATATCCATTAGTCCTTCATATAACGTTTTCCCTTGTGCTTTATAATACGCAGCTACTTCTGCCGCAAAAATTGCCGACTGCACCGCATCTTTATCGCGAACAAAATCACCGATTAAATAACCGTAGCTTTCTTCATAACCAAATTGGAACGTGTATTCTTTCGTTCGCTCAAATTCACCGATCTTTTCACCGATGAACTTAAAGCCAGTTAACGTATCGATCGTTTCTAATCCATAATGCGCCGCAATCGCCCGACCGATTTCTGATGTCACGATCGTTTTCAATACGACACCATTCTTCGGCAAGATGCCTTTTGCTTGTTTTTGTGATAATAAATACTCTAACATTAACGCGCCCATCTGGTTACCAGTTAAAACGACATACTCTCCTTTGTCGTTCTTTACCGCAACCCCAAGTCGATCAGCGTCCGGATCCGTCGCCATTAAAAGATCGGCGTTTATTTTTGCTCCATATTCGATCGCCAAGGCAAACGCCGCATGTTCTTCTGGATTTGGTGAAGCGACCGTCGAAAAATTCGGGTCTGGATGTTCTTGTTCTTTAACAACAGTAACGTTTTGAAATCCGAACGCTTCTAACCCTTTTCGGACAAGCATATTCGCTGTTCCATGAAGCGGGGAAAAAACAATGTTCAAATCTTTTGCCACACTCGCCACAAGCTCTGGATTTAATTGAATTGTTTTTAATTGCGCAATATACGCCGCATCAATTTCTTCCCCAATATACGTCAACAGTCCTGTTTCAAGCAACTCTTGCTCACTCGCAACATCGACCGCTAATTCATCCTCTACCGCATTCACATATTCAATTAGCACATCTGCGACCGTTGGAGGGATTTGTCCTCCGTCTTCACCATATACTTTAAACCCATTATATTCAGGTGGATTATGACTCGCCGTAATCACAACTCCAGCGAACGCACCTAAATGTCGAACCGCAAAAGACAACTCTGGCGTCGGACGAAGCTCTTTAAACAAATATGCTCGAATGCCATGTTTCCCTACCGTCTTCGCCACTTCTAACGCAAACTCAGGCGATTTATGCCGAGAATCATAAGCAATGACTACCCCACGCGCTTTTGCCTCTTCACCTTTCTCGACAATGTATCGCGCCAATCCTTCCGACGCTTTTCGAATCGTGTAGATGTTCATCCGATTCGTCCCAGGTCCAATCTCCCCGCGCATTCCGCCTGTGCCGAATTCTAAGTTTTTATAGAAACTATCTTCGAGCAGTTTTTCATCTGCTTGCATCGAAAGTAATTGCTGTTTTAGCTGTTCATCTAAATGTGGATATGAAAGCCATTTTTCATTTTTTTCTTTCCAACTCATGTTGCTTTCCCTCCTTGTCTATGGATGCGACACGATCACTTGCACATTTCCTTTCACTTGAAACGTTCCAAGTTGATAAGGAAGAGGTAAGCAGGTTCCCCTTCTTCCGTAACAATCGTTCCTGTAAATTCTCCGAAGCGACTTACACTTTGATCGTTTGAATGTGCAGAAATTGACCAACACTCCCCTGTTCGCTTGGAAGGAATGTCATATCTAGTTAAATCCTTTCGTTTTTCGTTCTTAACACGCGCAAAATTTCTTTTGAGATGATATCTGTTTGATTTCCAAAAAAACCACCATCATGTGTATGCTGACTCTGCAGCTCATCGATAAATTCTTCGTTAATGACAAACTGACGTAATTCATCCCATGTAATTGTCTTGCATAAATGATTTGCCTTTAAAAATGAAATCGTATGTTGGTCTTCTCTCATCGTTTGACGATCTAAAATCAATAATGGCTTACGAGCACATACCGCTTCACTGACGATTCCCCACCCTGGTTTTGAAATGACTAAATCCGCTGCAGCAATATAATGTTGCGATTCGATGTAGTCTTTTGGAATGGAAAAAACGTTTGGCTTTTGCACTTGAACATTGGATGAAACGATAAACACACAATTACGACTATCCCAAATCGGCAGACGTTCCAATTGCGCTATATCGATTTTCATCCCAAGTCCAAAGAACACAACGAATTTCTCACCAGCTGGGTTTACAAGTTTCCTTATCCGATGAACTTCATTGCCATCCACGTTTCTTGCAAAAAAGCCAAACGGCTTTGTTCCTTTCATCCCCCAATTCGGCTCTTTGCTTCCGGCTAAAGAGAAGAAATAAGTCATTTTTTCATAGGCCTCTTTTAAAGGTTCAAGCAACGAATCAGCAATTAATCCTTGATATGCCGTGTGCCAAGTAAAGTTGGATATACCAATGGAAGGAATCCCCAGCGTATACGCTGCTTCAAATGGAAAGGCGGAAATATCGGAAATGACTAAATCTACTTTATTTGTCTGTAAAAAATTTCGCTCTTGTTCAATAAGGAAATTCCACTTTTTGAGATACTTTTTATATTCGACATTTAATTTTTCGATATCTGGCTCAATCGAATCTTTTCGCAACACATAACCAATATCCGTTTCCAGCGTGCGAAACACAACTCCATTCTCACCCTTCAAAGACTCTCGCAAAAAGTGAAGGGCAAAAGAGTGGCAAATAATCACTCTTACGTCTTCCTCCGTCTTCAACAACTGGCGAATCAACGCAACACTTCTTGCCGCATGCCCAAAACCGTAATCAGAAATGTAGTAAGCAATCGTCTTCATCGGTTTACCCAAGCCTCTCTGTTTCTTTACATAAAAAAGCACAGGGAGAGTGCCATTTTGCTCTCTCCCCTTCAAAAATTAAGAAATCACTTTTGCTTTTGATTTTTGGAAGTGACGAATGACATCGGCCCAATCAAAATAAAGCCGCACAAAATCTTCATCACTAATACCAGAACCTGTTTGCACTTCAATAAACTCTAATTCGGTAATCGCCCGAATCCCATGTTTTCGCCCTGCCGGAAGGTGAATGATATCCCCTGCTTTTACACGAGTAATAGAGTCATCTAACGCAAGTTCCCCTTCACCACGAACAATCGTCCATACTTCATCACGTAAATTATGATAGTGGTAGCTTGAGTTTTTCCCTTCATGAATACAAATACGCTTCGTTACCATTTCTTGACCATCTTCATATTTGGCATAGTCAAGAACGCGCGACCAGCCCCAAATCCGCTCTTCGTACATTGGCGGCTGATGAAAACCGTTAATTAAATCTTTAATTTTTGGACTGGAAGCTTTATCGGCAACTAAGATTCCGTCTGGGCTTGCTGCCACAACAAGATCTTTTGTGCCAATAACGGTAACAGGAATATCAAGCTCATTAACTAAATGGGTATTCACCACATCTTCCGCTAATACGCCTTTTCCAATTTGCTTTGTCGCCATTTCCTCTGTCAACGTATTCCATGTGCCAAGGTCTTTCCAATAACCATCATACGGAAGCACGACAATATGGTTTGCTTTTTCGACTACCTCGTAGTCAAAGCTAATTTTCGGCAATGTGCTGTATTGGTTGGAAAGTTGATCAAAATGAAGCGGAATGCCTTTCTCCATTAGAAGATGGACTAAATATTTTAATTTAAAGGCAAATACACCGCAGTTCCAAAAAGCGTTCATCGCAATTAACGTTTGCGCCTTTTCTTCACTTGGCTTCTCTGTAAAATGATTCACAACAAAATATTCTGCGCCTTTCGCCTTCTCCTTAGGAACGATGTATCCATATTTAGAAGAAGGATACGTTGGTTTTACACCGATTAACGCAAGCTCGGCATTGGAATTCTCGAGGACATTCTCTAATTCTTTCACTCTTTGAAAGAAAGAATCTTCTACATACGGATCCACCGGTAACACAACGACCGTTTCATCTTCGGATACATTCTCGACGGTGTATAAATAAGAAGCCGCAAGCGCAATCGCTGGAAACGTATCGCGGCGCTCCGGCTCAATAATTAGCGGTACATCTGTCCCTAATTGGCGATGAATCATATCACGCTGCATTTTCGATGTCGCAATGACCGCAGACTCGGCAAGTCCAACAGCTTCTAACTGTCCCCAAACCCGCTGCACCATCGACTGTTTCTCGCCATTCTTTCCTTCCAACACTTTTAAAAACTGCTTCGAACGCGTATCATTCGACAAAGGCCAGAGGCGTTTGCCAGAACCACCGGATAAAAGGACTAGTTTCATACCTATCGCTCATCTCCCTAAAAAATAATAGGATGCAAAACCTCGCTTGCATCCTAATAAACAGAAGTGAAATCAATATCAAATATTTATTCCATTTTCTTGAACAGTTCTTTTTTTATTAGACCTATAAGTTTTAATAAAATTATAAACAAACATAGGATTGTTATAGGCATATCGCTTCCATAATCTCTTTGGTTCAGCTATAAGTCTAAAAAACCATTCTAAACCAAGTTTTTGAAAGATAACTGGAGGTCTTTTAATATCACCGACAATAAAATCAAAAGCGGCACCAACACCAATCATAACGCCTTTAATATAATCTTTTTGCCTATACATCCACATCTCTTGTTTTGGGCAACCTAAACTTACAAATATCAGATCCGCATTACTATTATTAATCATTTCTCTAATTTCTCTTTCCTCATCCTCTGTAAGATTTCTAAAAGGAGGAGAATATTTCCCAACGATACTTATTCTATTAAAATCTTCTTTTAGCTTTTTTTCTAATCTCTCTAGTGTGTCTTGTTTTCCACCATACAAAAAGATCTTGAAATTTTTTTGAGGGGCTAATTCACATAATTTCAACATTAAATTAGGACCATCTACTCTCTCTTGGCTTTTATATCCATATAATTTTAAAGCCCAAACAAGAGGCATTCCATCGGGAGTACATAAACCTGCATTATTTAACACATCATTAAAGTTTGAATCGTTATAAGCCGTTACTAAAGAATGAGTATTACAAACACACACATAATTCGATTGTTTTGTTTCAATCCATTTTTCTAATATATTTACCGTTTGGTTAAAGTTCAAAGCAGAAATTTTTGATTTCAAAATATAACCGTATTTTATTGAATCGACATTTGCCATCTTCTTATCTTCCTCGACAGAAATTATTAACGATTTTTTACTAGTAAATCAAGATTTATAAAAATACTACTTGTCTTTCCTAGAAAATTCCCTTGCTATTTCATATACTTGTAATATCATCTTATAATTTTCTTCCGCTGTGTACTTTTGTTCAAACTCCATTCTTGCATTTTTCCTCATTTTTTTAACTATTTCAGGATTGGTAAAGAACCATTTTATCTTCGCTACTAAGTCATCGACATTACCAGGCTGAAATCGCATTCCGTTATAACCTTCCTTAATCAGCTCTGATATCGCACCGATATCAGCTCCTATTACTGGAGTTCCTTTCGCAAAAGCCTCTATAGCAACACGGCCAAAAGTTTCATACCATTCTGAAGGAAAAACTAGTACATGGGCCTTTCCCATGTAGTCGTATACTTCCTTTATGTCTCTTTTCCCTAAATACTCTACATTTCTATATTTATTTGCAAAATCGATAATTTGCTTTCTTAAAGGTCCATCTCCTATAATTTTAAGAGGAATAGAATATCCTATTTTCTCCAATGCTGCTAGTAATGTTAGTATTCCCTTTTCTTTTGTTAAACGCCCCACATATAATATATATCCTCCCATTCCATCCCCTACACCAGGATCTGGATATACAAAGTGTGGTTTAACTATAATTCTTTCTTCTGGAAATCCAGCCTCTATATATTTTTTTTTGTTAAATTCCGTCATAGTAACAAAAAGATCTACTTTATTCTGCCAAGTTTTTAACAATTTATGCGAGCCAATCATACTTGCAACAACTGCACTTGCAGAATAACTCTCTCTATAACACTTATTTAAAATTCCTTTCCAAGGAAAAAATTTCCCCATACACTCTTCGCATACTTGTCCATCTCTGAAGAAAATCCCATTAGGACAAATAAGACGATAATTGTGTAAAGTTTGTATAACTGGAATATGGTATTTCTTTGCAGTATAATATATCGATGGTGAAAGTAAAGGAAACAAATTATGACAGTCCAATATATCAAATTGGCCTTTCTCAAGCTCCTGTTCAAGCTTTTTAGAAGCTTCAATTGACCAAATTGTATTTTGTGCTGTTTTTAATAAACTCTGTTCTCTTATTGTTTTATTCGAAGTTTCGAAAATCTTTACTTCATGTCCCTTTTCTTTAAGTAACTCATACTGCAAATCTACACACTCGTCCTCTCCTCCACGGATAAGGTATCGATTATGTGCCATTAAAACACGAGGTTTCATTAGCTTCACTCCAAAAATATAGAAAATCCGTAATATTAAGTTTTTATTATTTTACTTAAATTTCGTATATACTATACAACTTCTATCATAATGTTTTTATATATATCCAATTTAAAAAGTTAACTTCTGCTTCACGCTGTGCACCCCAAGCGTTGTAGGACTTCATTCGGGTGCTTGGAGATGTAATCTGTAAACCGAGTAATGGCGTGATCAATATCGTTTTGGTCTTTATGAAACACATTCGCAATCACCAAATCCTTCAGCCATTTCCACAACCGTTCGATCGGATTTAGCTGAGGGGAATACGGTGGCAAAAAGATAAAATGAAACGGATGACCTTCTTGGCTTAAATAGTCTTTCACCATCTTGGCATGATGAATACGCGCATTGTCGAGTACCAATACGATAAGTTTCTCTGGATAACGATTGGCTAACATGCGTAAGAAGTCTAAAAACGTCGTGGCAGTGGCAGATGGTGCACGATGCAACACCGTTTCGCAGTTGTGAACGTTCACCGAGCCAAATACGGAAACTTGGGCGTGATGACCATAAGTAGGAACTTGTTTTTGCTTTCCTACCTCTGCCCAAGTAGTACGCAATACTTGATACGACCGAACATGAGTTTCATCGACATAGAAAAGAAGCGTACGGGAGTCCACTAATTTTTTTTATGAATTCCATCTCTTGTTTCAAAGATGGCTTGTTTGTCGGCATCCCCTTTAACTAATGTATACGTAGGGCGTGTCCATGAAACGTTCATTCGATGAAAAAGTTTCCGCACGCCTTCACGAGACATGGAAACTCCGTATTGTTGTTGAATATAGGACTGAACGATTTTCGTATTCCATGAAGAAGCAATGCCCCATCCAAGTTCCGCTGGGGTTTTAGTGAGAATCGTTTGTTTGAGCGTTTGTTGCTGTTCATCGGTTAAAAATGGCTCTCTTCCCGGTGGATGTTTTCAATCCAGCAAGAGCTCAAGCCCTCCTTCATTGAACAGAGAAACGTAGAATGTTACAGTTTGACGGCATACTTTCACCATCGCAGCGACATCTTTTCCAAGGTATCCTTCCATCACGAGACGAACTGCCATGACACGTTGACGCAAGGAGGCGTTCTTCATCATCCGTTCCTTTTTGCGAAGTTTCCGTGGCGTCCATCCATGGTCATTCGTAATTTTCAATAGTTTCATTTTGCATCCGCTCCTTTTCCGATCAGGTTCTTAGGAGAAGTATGACCAAAATAGGAAAAGGTTATACGGATGTTAACCTTCTAAAGTGCATTTATATATTTCCTCATTCTCTACCCATACGGATAAAACATAAAATAAAGGTAGTGTAAAATTTATTAAAAGTGAGTTAGCCTCTGTCAACCCTCTAATAGAAAAATATACAATTAACAATAAACATAATAACCCGTGATTATATTCTTTTAATTTTAACAAACTTAATGTTTTTGTTAAGAAAACAATATATAAAAAAATCGCTATTAACAAACCTACCAAACCAAGATTAAACCATATTGTTAGTACTTCATTATGTGCATGCACTAATCTTATCCCAAACAAATCAGGACCATTGTCTCTAAATGACATAAATCCATACCCTAAAAATGGTCTTTCATTAATTTTCTTCCACGTTTCTTCCCAGATGAGTGTACGCCCTGATAATGTTTGAACATTTTCTCCATCAGCTATTGTTTTATATTCAATCCAGATCTTTAAAAATTTATTATATAAAACACTCAAACCCCCAATCGAAATAATTAATATTACATATTTTTTCACAAAAGATATTTTGCTTTTAATCCAAAAGAAAATTAGTGTAATGAAAAAACCGAGTATTGCTGTCTTACTGACTGTGCCAATCAATAGAGATGTTAATAAGATAAAAGAAAGTAGCCAGATATATTTGTTTTTTAATTTAGTATCAAAAAACATGTATAAGCTTAATAAAGCAGCTACGGCAAATTGATTCCCCAAAAAGTTAGGATGTAAAAACTCGGCATCGCCTATTCTTCCATTAGCAGTTGAAAAAAATATGGACACAAGCCCTAACAATAAACTACCTGCTACAAATCCTTTTATTGTTGATTTCGCGATATTTTGGATACTCTCTATTCTTATAAAAAAATAAACAATCAATATGTCCGTAAACTGCATAAACCAATACACAAAAGCTACTACTACAGAAGAAGCGTTAGTCCAAAGTATACTAAGACCAGCCCATAAAATGAAAAGTATAATTAATTTAGGTCCTAATCCCGTATTTTTTCTTTTCAGGCCAATTTGCTTTGATAAAAGAATCATGAAGATGAGAAACAAAAAAAATAATTTTAATGCAAAGACCATAGCAGTTCCTAAAGCAGGATTATTTCTGAAAAAAAGAGCAACTAACGAATATGATGATTGGTACACAAACCAAAATAAAAAAGCTAATTGAGTTATTCTTAAAGTAATCTCTCCCTTTCTGTGCATCCTAAAAGAGAAGGTGTTTCCATTCATTCCAATCCCCCTTAAATATCTGTATTCTTCCCCAACAAAACTTCTAATATTTAGTTAATTTTCCTCCTGTCTGTGAAAACAACGGATCCGTGAGCGGTTATTTTCATGCCTAGGTGAGGAGTAAAGCTTGTCCATGGAAATTTTCTATGTTTTAGTTGGTTAGTTTATATGCGTTTTTTTAAACATTACAAAAGCTATAATAATTAGTCATATAATTCTTTAACTACATTACTCCACTCAAAGCTTCTAACTCTGTTTAAAGCCCCATTTGAGGCCTTAACTCGAACAGATTCATTTAAATTAAATTGCTCCATAGCCTTGGCTAAATCTTTTATAATTTCTATTTTATTTTTCTTTGCTGTGGAAATAACTTTTCCACACTCTTCATTAACAATCATACCTGGTCCCCCTAAATCCAAACATACAATCGGTAATCCATAAGATAAAGCCTCTAGTACTACCATTCCACCGGAATCCCTCAGGCTAGGAAATAAAAACAGATCATGTTCTTTGTATAAAGAATGCAACTGTTCTTGTTCTACCCAAGGAATCCAATCAATTCTATCAGAAACATTTAAATCATTAGCAATTTTTCTCCATCTATCTTCATCTGGACCAGTTCCAACCATAGTAAGTCTAGCATTAGGAACATTTTTCAATAATTGAGCAAAGGCTTTAATCCCCATATCCATTCCCTTTAAATAAATAAATCTTCCTACAAACAATATTTTAAATTCTTCTTGATTCTTAGGTTTGTTTGATTTATAGTTGCGCTTTTTAGCTTCTAACCATTTTTCCTCTATACCAATAGCAAGCTTAATTTTAGTCTTATAACGGTATTTTTTAGGAACAAGACTTAAGGTCTCATTGGAGGATACATAGATAGCTTTTGCTTTTTTTAGAGTACTTCTTACTAAAGGGTCAAATCTTAACAAGTAATTACTTAAATCTCTAATTAAATCCCATAACCATCCTCTTATACCATAACCTGTTCTTAGTCTAAAAGGTGTTCTATCTCCACCCGCTACTGGTCCAAAAATAAACGGTATTCCTAGATTACCCATAAAGCTTGGCTGCCTTATACTTACAAAAGTAACATGGTGTACTACATCAAAGTTAATCTTCTTGTGTAACTCTTTAGCAAGCTTATAAGCACCCCATTGCCATAGTAGATAATATAAATGAACCCCCCGAACTCCTTTTTTCCATTTTTTTGCCCATTCCGGTAAATCATAATATATAAAATGAAGATTTTCATTCCTAATATCAGGCGTGTTGATTAACCAGTAATATCCATAAAAAACATAGAAAAAAGAGCACCTTTCCTGTAGAATGTAAGTAACAACACAAACAAACCTAGGAGGTGCTCTCTATGCACAAGCATACCACACTCCCAAATTTGATGCAAAAAATTGTTTCTGATGAAGATCTCCAGTCGATTACCGAAGCCGTTGGCTACCATGACACTTCGCGGACGTTTACGGTGCGCACGTTGGTTGATTTTTTTCTGCTGGCGGCACTTCACGAATGGAAAAGTTTCCGTCATGGTGCCGATGTGGCGAAAATGTACGGATTGCCGACGTTTCATTACTCGACGGTTTCTAAGAAAGCGAAAGAAGTTCCGTACGAGGTGATGAAGCGCTTATTTGCTTTGGTTGTTTCTAAGTGCAATCGCCAAACCCGCCGTTCGCTTCGCTTTCCAAAAGCATTGCGTATAGTAGACTCCACGACCGTCACCGTGGGGAAAAACCGCCTGACATGGGCACCCTATCATGGGGAACGATCCGGAGTGAAAATGCACGTCGCGTATTCCCCTGAGCAACAAATGCCGAGCGACATCGTAGAAACCGTAGGGTTGCGCCACGATGGACCGGTGGGAGAGCGGCTCACAGACGTACAAACGGTTCTTGTCGAAGATCGAGCGTACTTTAAAATTGAACGCCTCGATCGGTTTGTCGAACAGAAGCAACCGTTTGTGATTCGGATGAAAGACAATGTCGAGATCCATCAAAAAAAGAGCCTAAAGCGCCTTTCTTCCTCCTCTTCTTCTATTGTGGCGGATTTTACTTGCCGGTTAGGAACGAAACAATGTCGCTCCAAAAAGCGCCATCGCGTCGTGATCTTTCAGGATGCGAACGAGCATGAAATCCATGTGGTCACGAACGTCTTAGAGGCATCGGCGGAAAAGATTGCCGAGATGTATCAAGAACGTTGGACAGTGGAAGTGTTTTTCCGATGGATCAAGCAATATCTAAACGTTCCGACCTTATTTGGCACCAACGAGCATGCGGTATACAACCAACTTTTTGCGGCATTTATCGCTTATGTGTTACTGAGATGGCTATATCATCGAACGGAAAAACGGACAACCTCGTCCCTTACCTTTCTTTCGTTTGTCCGTCGTTTTTTCTCTGGGCAACTTCCTCTCGAATGGAAATCCGAGATGGCAGCTGTCTTATTTGAGTATGCCCGAATATATGGGAGGAGTATGCCTAATTTTGGATAATCAACAGCCGTGTCCTAATATTTTCTTTAGCTAAGAAATTATCTATAACATCTTGATTATTAGCACGGGTTAAAACCCATACCTCATATCCTTTTTTACTTAACTCAATTGCCCAGTTCCAGCCAACTCCTGGCTCTGATCCCCTGTTTGGTTCACATGCATAAGCTGACAAAAGAACCTTTTTCATTGCTACACCTACTTATCTATTTGTTTAATAATACGTGCTGGATTTCCAACCACAACAGAGCCTTTTGGTATATCTTTAGTAACCACTGAGCCAGCTCCAATCACTACATTGTCACCTATACATATCCCACCAATTATCACTACATTTGCTCCAATATCTACATTGTCACCAATTACGGGTGAAGGTCCCTGGCTGCCATCTTCCATAACTTTACATCCTATAGTTGTATTATGACGTAGCAAGACATTTCTTCCTATTTTGGTATGATTATTTACGACAAGTCCCTGGCCATGATGAATTACTAAACCAGGACCTACAGATGTTTTTGCAGGTAGTTCAATACATAAAATCCATTCTACTAGTATACGATAAATTATTAATAACGGTAGACCTAATATCCATAGCCACAGCTTTTTTTCTTTCTGGATTGCAATTAAATGAACTAACCGAAAGAAAATTACAACAAAAAGTCCCTTTGGATTATTTTTATTTCTTTGGACATCCAATTTGATGGTTCTTATTAAGTTAAGCATTTTCATTCATCCTTAGATAAATGTTTCTATAAATCCATCTATATATTCTCCCTATAAATCCAATAGTTTTCATCTCAATAAACGTAGGCTCTCTTCCTAGTTCTCTTGAAATAATTAATCTATCCTCTTGTAAACTTTTCTCCCGAAATTTTTGGTTTCTTTGCTCTTTATAGTATCTAAATCTGGATAAGGTTACAGGAATATGATTTAAATGAGTGTAATTGCTAAACCTTGCAAAAAGGTCCCCATCCATTGATAAAGTAAATTTAGGATCTAATCCCCCAACCTTCCGATAAAGAGACGATTTCCAAAAAGTCGAAGGTTGTGGAATATAGTTATAAGTATAAAGCCAGACCCATTTGACAAAAGGCATTTCTTTTCTTTCATATAAAACACGTGAATTCTCATCGATCCAGACAGCGTTTCCATATACAAATTCTGCCTCAGGATTATCTATAAAAAACTGAGCTACAGTCTTTAATGTGTTAGGTTCAAAAATATCATCACTATTTAGCCAACAGTAAATATCTCCAGTAGCTAAATTAAATCCTTTTATAAGAGCATCAGTTTGTCCATTATCTTTTTCACTGCACCAATAATGTATTTTATGCTCATATTTTTTAATAATTTCTATAGTTTCATCAGTAGAACCACCATCGATAATAATATATTCCAAATTAGGATAATCTTGATTTATTACACTTTTGATAGTGTCTTCAATATACTTGCCTTGGTTATATGATGGTGTAATAACTGATATTTTTGGCCAATTCATATCTGCCCTCCAAAAAATAATCAATTTGCTTTCCGTACCATTCCCAAACTCTATCTTCTCCAATATCGGGTGCCTTAGCTCTTGCTTCAGCATAGTATAAGCTGATATCTACTAAATATAGTAAATATAACCAGTATATATTTAAGTTTCGATCAGGTAAAACTTCTTGTAAAATTGACTTATAAAGTTGCTCATCAGGATAAAAGTCTTTGTTTTTTAATGCGGCTTGTATAGCTTCAAAATGAAAAACATCGTAGAGAATGATATTATTATCTTCCGCAGATTCCCAATCAAAGACAAAAAGACCTTGAGGGCCTTTTCTAATATTCCAGGGTGCTAAATCTCTATGGACAAAACTAAATGGTATTTTAACTGAATCTAAATACTTATTTAAGAGATTCACTACTTTCCTGTAGCGCTCAACCCATTGTATTGGCAGTTTATAACTATTGTTTAAAATAAAATACTTTTCATTTAGTTTATTTTTCATAGGACTTTCATAAAAATAATATTCCTTTATATTATGTGAATACAAATCTTTCAGAAACTCTATAATATCAGTAGATAAATACATTGGTCCTTTTTGATTCGGACCAGCAGTTGTAATTAATAATTTGCAATCCTTATAATTAATATAGTCTACTACTCTAGGTACTCTATTCCTTAGATTTTTGTTACTTTCTAACCTCAGAAGATTCTTATGTTCTCGGTTTAGTACTTCTTTTGAGAAAGACGAACTAGCAATTTTACAATAAGCAAGTACTCTACCTTTCGAATTCATTATTTGGGCTGTAGCTTTTCTGTAAGCACCTGGGGTTCCTGTATAAAAAGCCAGTCTTATATTTTCTTCGTTTAAAATATTTTCTAAATTTCTTTCTAGTTCATCTAAGGTAGTTTCTTCTAAATAAATTTCTTCCCCCCATATATGCCCAAACCTCATCAACATTTTATATATATATCCTTTTATAGAATTAGGAACATACAGTGATAACCCAGATTGACGCAATTTAAAATCAGAAGGTATTATCCATCTAGGACGATTAACGTTAGGGAAGGCTATATATTTCCTACCAATATTATCTTTATTTATTTGTAGTTTTAGTTGATTTAAAGGGAAAATATTTAATATGCTCATAGCCATTTCCGCCTTATTATCTGTTGAGTTTATTCATTTTTTATATACAAATGGTTTAACTACCTTTCCGACATAAAGACATAATTAGTCCTTAGTTGGAGCAATTCCTATTTTGACACATACCAAATTCACTATATCCGATTTAAGAAAAATCTCTTTTCTATAAATATGAGAGAAAATTGTATTCGTTATTAATTAAGAAGTAATACCAGCGAAGAAACATGGTTTCATACTCTAAATAAAATTTAATTTTTTATCTTAATCCCCATTTATCTTTTAATTTTATATATATTTCATCTAATACAGCTTCAGCTACAGCCTCAATGGGCTTATTAGTATTTATCTTCCTTCCATTAATTAATTTTTTAGTAATATTATTAAATTCTTGAATTTGTCTTTTAATCTCGTTGATATCTATTTCCTGCTTTCGTTTATATATATTTTCCGGGGTATTTTCCAGAAAAATTATTAAATCAGGTCTAGGCACCAATTTCATAAAAATATTTAAAATCAAGTTAGGTATTTTTAATCTGAAGCGCTTTAGATCAACCATATAATCGTAATAATATCTATCAAATATAACTAGCCCGCCCTTTCTTAACCTCGGATGAACTTTCAACCAATATCCAACATGGAAATCTATATAATAATACAGAAATCTCAAAAATGAAACTAAGTAATTATGTGGAATCTTATTATTATGGGGTTTAGAAAAATCCTCATTATAAGAATCTTTTTTCTTAAAAAATAATTGATTAATTGGCGGAAGAAAACCTGGTCGCCAGTGATATATGGCAGAACTAGCTTTATTAAAAATTTCATTTTCTTCAATAATTTTCTCGGCAACAGATGACTTACCTGCGCCATCAGGTCCTAGTAACACAATAAAAAGGCCAGTTTTTTTAAACTTAATAAGATTATCTAGAAAGTAAGATAATATTGCATTCTTCATGGTTTTAAAAGGAGATCTTTTAAAAGAATATAACCATACTTTTGTTCTAATTATTGTTAAGTAACTAGTAGTATCTTCAATTCTTTCCTGTTCGATAAGGTTTAACAATTTATTCGTAAGTTTATAACCTAATAGTCTTTCCAGCTCACTTTTAATATTTTTATAGTTTTCCAAAATAAAGTTTTTATATTTTCCTTTGATAAATCCTCCCCATAAAAAACTTCGAAACCACGCGTATAATACTTCATGTTCAATAGATGGTACATAAAACATTTTATATTTTCTCTTTTCCCGTAACATTCTTTGAGCTGACAAATAAGTTGCGCCTCTCCAATCAACACCAGGTAAAAAATCTATATGAAATTTTAAATTTGAAAACTCTCCCCTACCCACAAAGTAGTATTGAGTCGAGTATTGTCTCTTAACATATCTAACAATTGAAATATCAAAATGCAAAGCCATTTGTTCAACTATTGAATGTATAGTATGCATATCTTCTGGTTTAACTACGAAATCAATATCATTTCCCTCATTGTATTCAGGTAGGGATTTGTAGTTATTTAATATAAGATACTCTATACCATTATCCTCTAGTGTTTTAAACAAATAGAGCAGTACCTCTTTCACTATTAAACATTACTCCTTATCCTCATAATTAAGTTTTTGAATCACACGGGCCGGGTTTCCAGCTGCAATACAATTCGGTGGTATTGATTTTGTAACTACACTTCCAGCCCCTACTATTGAGTTTTTACCTATTGTAACTCCTTTTAACACAATAGAATTCATGCCGATCCAAACATTATCTTCGATAAAAACCGGCTTCTTTACTACGTTAATAGAGTTCTTCTTTCTTTCATATGGATTTATAGGATGTAAATCACTATCTAGAATAGTTACGTTTGCACCTATATTTACGTTATCACCAATAATTATCTGGCTCGAAGCTAAAATCGTAGCCCCGCTTATTCCTACATTAGACCCTATAACAATTTTTGCTGAGGGAAATAATGTTCTAATAATTGTTTTGTGATTTATGCCTACAGCGTTGGAAACAGGAGACGATAGTAACGTTACATTATTCCCAATCGTAATTGAACTTCCTTTACAATTATAAATATGTGGGAATCCCCTAACTTTAAAATTATCGCCAATACTTATATTTTTCCTTTGTAAATAAAATCCCCTTAAAAGATTACCATTTAATTTCGAGAAAAACTTTATTATTCTTCTAAAATAGTCCAAAAAAACTCCTCCCTTTTCTATGCTTTTCCTTTCTCCTTCTTATATACTATTTCTCCTCTTTCTACATAAAAAGCAATAACAGCCCTTAACAAATAATATTTTTGCTTGAGCTTATCCAATTTATTAAATGGTCTACCTAAAATTTTTTCTCTAACTCTTGCGTTCTCATATTTGAAATTGCCTTTTTTAGAAACAGATTTACTTTCATCATGCAATCGAAAATAACTCAACGGTATTTGAATGTGTTTTACTTTCCTATTTTTAGTCATTCTCAAAAATAAATCATAATCTAAACAATAATTAAAAGTTTCATCAAGTCCACCTACAGCTTCAAATGCTTCTCTTCTAAAAAAACATGATGGTTGAGGAATCATTAAGTAAGAATACAAACATATATTGTAATTGAAAGAAATTTTCTTTTTTAGCTTTTTTTTCCCATTAGGGTATAATAAATAGTAATCCCCGTAAACAATAGACACTGATGGATCTTTATTAAACTCATTTACAATCTGTTCTACAGCATTTTCAGTATATAAATCGTCCGAGTTTAACCAAGCAAAAATCTCTCCACTAGCTTTTTTAAAACCTTTATTAATAGCGTTAGCCTGTCCCTTATCCTTTTCACTTACCCAAAAATGAATTTTGTCTTTATATTTTTTTATAATATCAACACTATTATCTGTTGAGCCACCATCAATAATTATTATCTCTATATTCTTATAAGTTTGATTAATAACACTCAAAATAGTATCTTCTAGATATTTCCCCTGATTATAAGAGGGGATTACAATAGAAACCTTTGGATTACTCAACACAGTTACTTCCCTTCTTCAATAATTTTAATTTCTCTCTTATAAATTATAAAATTTATTAAAAATATAATAATTCCTGTGAAAATAGACCAATAAATCATACCCTCAGCGCCAAGCAGTTTTATTATTGGTACAACAAGCATTATAGACAAGATAGAAATAATCATATATGTAAAAAAACCAGTTCTTGGTTTTTTTAAAATATTCAATCCTAGCATATATGGTCTTGAAAAACCAGTAACTATATAAGCTATACTCCATAAAAACAATAGATATTCGGACCCAGAATATTTATTACCATATAATAAATAAAGTAGCTTAGAAGCGTTTAAGTCTATTAACAAAGAATAAAAGATGAGAATAGAGCTAATAATAAAGAGATATTTATGAATAAACTGTTTTAAAAAACCTATTCCTTTTTCTTTATATCCCTCGACTCCTAAAGGAAGATAATAATTTTGTAACCCTTGCATTAATATATTAGTGGGATTTAGTAAATTTTGTGTCGCGGATAGTCTCGCTGGTGCTGAAGGTCCAAGAAACGATGACGCTACAAAAATATATATTTGAGTATTAACCCAGGCAAATATATTATTTCCAAGTAACCATTTTCCAAAATTCCAATTTATTTTTAATGACGACTTAATGTCTATATTTTGAAATTGAATATAAATTTTCGTATCTAAATATCCAATTATCATTCCTAATAATCCGGAAAAAGCCATTACTAAGAATGTATTTAGTAAGTTCAATTCCCCTAAAGCTAATAATATAATCAACCCTATAACCCTTACTCCATAACATAAGGAATCATTAATAAGTGCTTTCCGGAATAGCAAATTTGAAAATAGAACTCTTCTAAAAAACTCTTGGCCCTGGATAAATAAAATAGTTATTATAACGCCAATCAAAACATTTCTGTAAATATACCCCATAGGAAATATATAATATACAAATATCATCAATAATATGATGACCACTATAAATAGAAAGTATATTACTGTTGTTTCCCCCATATATTTCTTTCGATGTTCCTGATAATCTTTACTAATAATGGTAAATGGAGTGATAAATAATGCATTTTGAATACCATTAAGAAAAAATAAGATAGAGAGTGTCAATGTAAAAGCACCGTATTCCTCAATACTAAGGAACCTCGCTAGAAAGAAACCTGTTATAAAATTGACAGCTGAAACTATAGACTGATCAATTAAAGATACTAGCCCATTATTATTTAATAATTTTTTAAATATTCTAATAAAAAAACCCACTATTTTTATTCCCCTAATCTAATGAATTAAAAAATATACAGGATATATTTCTTTGTAAATATACCCTGTATATTTAGTACTCCTGGTAATTCTTTAACTTTTTAACAGCATTTTTACTAGTTCTTCAAAACCCACTTCCGACTCTCATCTCAACTTCTCTTTAGCCTTCGTACAATTCTCCTGAAAGAAGATCCTTTTCCTTTTTGGTCACATAAATAGTTCATATCCCCTCAATATTAACCACGAGGCTTTTACATAGTCTTCGACAACCCCCAGTCACCTTTTGCATCTGAGTGACTAGGAAACTGCCAAAAGAAGTTGCTAAGTTTATATATTTAATTTGTGAAATTTGTACGCAAAGTTTATTAAGTCTTCATGAATCTACTCATGTATTCTTAATCAAACATCCTCTTCGCCTTATCTTCCTTCTCAACCTTCTTCATATCCGCTTCCACCATAATCCGAACTAACTCTTCAAACGGAGTTTTTGTCGGATTCCACCCCAATAATGTCTTTGCTTTTGTTGGATCTCCTAGTAATTGATCAACTTCAGCTGGACGGAAATATTTCGGATCTACTTCAATTAGTACACGACCAGTGGCTTTATCAATACCTTTTTCGTTTAGTCCTTCACCTTGCCACTCAATATCAATGCCTGCATATTTAAATGCTAATGTTGCAAATTCCCGTACAGAGTGCATCTCTCCTGTAGCTATGACGAAGTCTTCCGGAGTATCATGCTGCAACATTAGCCACATGCACTCTACATAATCTTTTGCATATCCCCAGTCACGAAGTGCATCTAGGTTACCTAAGTATAATTTATCTTGTTTACCCTGAGCAATTCGTGCTGCAGCTAATGTAATCTTACGTGTTACAAATGTTTCACCACGGCGCTCTGATTCATGGTTAAATAAAATACCATTCACTGCAAACATTCCATACGATTCACGGTAGTTTTTTGTAATCCAATATCCATATAATTTAGCTACACCATACGGTGAACGAGGATAAAATGGTGTTGTTTCCTTTTGCGGAACTTCTTGAACTTTTCCGTATAATTCAGATGTTGATGCTTGATAAATACGTGTTTTCTCTGTCAATCCTAAAATACGTACGGCTTCTAAAATACGTAGTGTACCTAACGCATCTACATCCGCTGTATATTCTGGCATATCAAAAGATACACGAACGTGTGATTGTGCCGCTAAGTTATAAATTTCATCCGGACGAATTTCACTAATTAAACGGATAACATTTGATGTATCCGTAATATCACCATAGTGTAAATGAAAATTTTTATTATTTTTTAACGCTTCCGCTTCTTCCGGTGATAAAATATCCTCTAAACGCTCTTGGTTATAGGAAGAGCTGCGGCGAATAACACCATGTACCTCATAACCTTTTTCTAATAAAAACTCAGCTAAGAAAGATCCATCTTGTCCTGTTACACCTGTAATTAACGCTCGTTTCATTGTATCCTCCAATTTGTTTATTAATTTGTTTTTACTGCTACGTTATCTAAGAACCATTGATACGCTTTTTGCAATCCTTCATCTAATGAAATGCTTGCTTTCCAGCCTAACGCATTAATTTTTGATACATCTACTAGTTTACGTGGTGTACCATCTGGTTTTGTTGTATCAAATTTAATTTCGCCTTGATAACCGACAATGTTTTTAATTTTTTCCGCTAGTTCTTTAATAGAAATATCCTCACCGACACCGACATTGACGATTTCGTTGCCTTCGTAATTGTTCATTAAAAAGACACAAGCATCGGCTAAATCATCAGAGTATAAAAACTCGCGTCTTGGAGTTCCTGTTCCCCATACTTCGACATATGGAGCATTTGTTTCTTTCGCCTCATGAAATTTGCGGATAAGTGCCGGTAGCACATGAGAGGTATGTAAATCAAAATTATCATTTGGACCATATAAATTCGTCGGCATAACGGAAATATATTTTGTACCATATTGGCGGTTATATGATTGACACATCTTAATGCCGGCAATTTTCGCAATTGCATATGGTTCATTCGTTGGCTCCAATTCGCCTGTCAACAAATATTCTTCTTTTAACGGCTGCGGAGCAAATTTCGGATAAATACATGTGCTTCCTAAGAATAATAGCTTTTTGACACCGTTTCGATATGCCGCATCGATGACATTCGTTTGAATCATTAAATTGTCGCGAATAAAATCCGCTGGGTATTCATTGTTGGCAACGATACCACCGACTTTCGCTGCGGCAAGAAACACATATTCTGGCTTCTCCTCTTCAAAAAACTTGTCCACTTCATTTTTATTTCTTAAATCCAACTCTTGACTTGTTTTATACACAAGATTAGTATAACCGTCTGCTTGTAATTTTCGCAAAATCGCAGAACCAACTAAGCCGCGATGGCCTGCGACATAAATTTTTGCATTTTTGTCCATTCCGTCTTTCCCTCATTTCTTAAAATGCATGTTTCGACCCAAACAATACAAAAACAGTTTTTATGATAATCTTCAAATCAAATAAAATTGATTGATTGCGAATATAGTGTAAATCTAACTCGACCATTTCTTTAAACCCGACACTGTTGCGAGCGCTCACCTGCCACAACCCCGTACACCCCGGTATCACAAGCAATCGTTGTTTATCATACTCCGTATACTGCGCTACTTCCCTCGGCAGAGGTGGACGTGGGCCAACTAAGCTCATGTCTCCTTTTAATACATTCCATAATTGCGGGAGCTCGTCAATGCTTGTCTTACGAATAAATTTCCCTATTTTCGTGACGCGTGGGTCGTTTTTCATTTTAAACATGGCACCTGACACTTCGTTATAATTCAGTAATTCTTTCAATCTCTTTTCCGCATCGGTCACCATCGAGCGAAATTTGTACATATAAAACTGTTTTCCGTCTTTTCCAACTCGTATTTGTTTAAAAAACACTGGACCTTTTGGGTCTTCTAGCTTTATGAGAACAGCGACAATAAGAAAGAGCCAAGATAACGAAATTAATCCGATCATGGCTCCGATAATGTCCATTGTTCGTTTAGCAATTAAATAACTTTTTTTATCGTTAACAATCACTTGTTGAGTATATCTTTGTTGGGCTTGTATACTAGCAACATTGCCTGATTGCGCCAACTCCCTTCATCCCCCTTTAACCTTTTATTCCTTCACTTTCGCTTCTTGCAATATCTGCTCCATAAACGGAAGAAGTTGTTGTTTCAACTCCTCATCTTGCATCGCAAACTCAATCGTCGTCTGGATAAACCCCAGCTTCTCCCCAACATCGTATCGCTTTCCTTCAAACTCGTACGCAAAGACGCGTTGGATTTCGTTCAGCTTTTGAATCGCATCGGTCAGTTGAATTTCGCCGCCGGCACCGGTTTCTTGTTTTTCAAGAAACATGAAAATTTCTGGCGTGAGTATGTACCGACCCATAATCGCCAAGTTCGATGGGGCGGTGCCTGGTGCTGGTTTTTCGACGAATTGTTTCACTTGATAGCGTCGTCCTTTTTTATCAAGTGGATCGATGATGCCGTAGCGGTGTGTTTCGTTGTCAGCAACTTGTTTGACGCCGATGATCGAGCTATGCGTTTGTTCAAATTCGTTCATCAGTTGTTTTAAACATGGTGTGTCGGCTTGGACGATGTCGTCGCCTAATAGGACAGCAAACGGTTCGTCGCCGATAAATTTACGGGCGCACCAGACGGCGTGGCCTAGTCCTTTTGGTTCTTTTTGACGAATGTAATGAATGTCGACTTTGGATGGTTCTTTTACTTTTTCTAGTAGGTCATGTTTATTGTTTTTTAACAACGTTTGTTCAAGTTCGAATGCGTGATCGAAATGGTCTTCGATGGCACGCTTTCCTTTTCCTGTGACGATAATAATGTCTTCAATACCGGATTCGATCGCTTCTTCGACGATATATTGAATCGTCGGCTTGTCGACAATCGGAAGCATTTCTTTTGGCATCGCTTTTGTCGCAGGTAAAAAGCGTGTGCCAAGCCCGGCGGCTGGAATAATGGCTTTTCTTACCGTTTTCACATACATCCCTCACTTCCTAAGCTGTACACCCACGTATATGCTATATATGCATAACCTATACGTCGATGTACAAAAAAATAGCTCCCATGGGGAGTTAGTTCGGTAGACGTGTTTTTAAATTTAAAATTTCTTTTTCATGTTCAATCATTTTATCAAATATGACATCGGATCTGCGCTGCAAATAAGCAACCGTCACATCCATTGATTTTTTTATGCTTGTCAAATCATTTATGACTAGTGCCTGGTTGTTTTTTGATATGCGTAGCTCTTCAAGAATCTTTTCTTGCGTCCGTTCCATATTTCCGAGTGATTGTTTCATATCGACCATATCATTTTCTAGCTTGTGTTGACCTGCTTGTAATTGTGCGACATCTTGTTGTAATGCTTGTTGGCCTGCTTGTAACTGTGCGACGTCTTGTTGTAATGCTTGTTGACCTGCTTGTAATTGTGCGACGTCTTGTTGTAACGCTTGTTGGCCTGCTTGTAACTGTGCGACGTCTTGTTGTAATGCTTGTTGGCCTATTTGTAACTGTGCGACGTCTTGTTGTAATGCTTGTTGACCTACTTGTAACTGTGCGACGTCTTGTTGTAACGTTTGTTGGCCTATTTGTAACTGTGCGACATCTTGTTGTAATGCTTGTTGACCTACTTGTAACTGTGCGACGTCTTGTTGTAACGCTTGTTGACCTGCTTGTAACTGTGCGACGTCTTGTTGTAACGCTTGTTGGCCTGCTTGTAACTGTGCGACGTCTTGTTGAATTTGAACAACTGTGCTTTCTAATGCTCGCTGACCTACTTGTAGCTCTGTTACATCTTGCTGGATTTGAGCAACACTCTTTTCTAATGCTTTTTGACCGCGTTGTAACTCTTGTTGCGTTTGTTCAACACGTTCTAATCGCTCATGAACAGGCTGTAGTTCTTCCTTTAATACAGAGCGAAGCAAAGCTTTTAATTCTTGGCTCATTTGTATCCCTCCTTTGCCATTTCTCTCATTATAACACGGCAAAAAAGAGACATAAATAAAAAACAAGGTTAGCATTGGGCATCTAACCCGTCCTCACACCGCACCATCGACGACAAGCGTCTAAGGTGGCAGGACCGTCATCGTCCCCACCCACAGCACGGCCGAGTGCCTCCGTTGATAACGGTAAGGAGACATCACCGAAAAGTGTAACCGAGCGTCTACATCAGAAAAAGAAAGCTGATATCGACACGTTCGAAACCAGCACTACATCATTACCACATGGTATGTATAAAAAAACTATCAAACTTAGAAAATACCTAAAAACTTTTTCTTTTTCATTCGTTCTGGCGCATCTTTATACAATGTGTCGTTCGCAACAAGCAGCTGTGCGTTCTCTTGAAACACATACACAGCTTGTGAACCGAATTGCTTTTGAATGACGTCGTATGCTTCGCGCAAATGAAAGGCGCGCGTCGTTATGTTATGTGCATCAGAAGCAATAAGGTGAGCTAAATTCGCTTCGATCATTTGTAGTGAAAACTTTTTAATATTTTTTCCGAACTTTCCTACTACACTGGCGGCAGTGAGTTGCGTTAATGCTCCTTTTTTTACTAATTCGTATAATTTCGTCGGGTGCTCAATGAAGTCGCTGTTGCGTTCAGGGTGAGCGATAATTGGAACGAGCCCTTGCATTTGTATATCGAACAACAATTGTTCCGTATAACGTGGAACGTGGTTGTTTGGCAGTTCGATGAGCACATATTTCGTCTCCGCAAGCGACAAAATGTCGCCGTCGTGATAATGATCGATAAGCTCCCCATGAATACGCACTTCTTGTCCCGGTAAAACACGTAGCGGGATGTGATGATCTCGTAACGTCTCATTGAATGCTTCGACACGACTCATAACGGATGGTCGATCATTTTCGAACGCCCCATTGCGATGATGAGGAGTTGCGATGATGGTCGTAATTCCTTCGGCAACGGCCACTTTTGCCATCTCAATAGCATCCTCAACCGTCTTGGCACCGTCATCGACAGACGGTAAAATATGACTATGAATATCGATCATCACACCCATCCTCTCTACTATGTTTATCGACAAGGATCTCATACGTTTCACTACATTTCGACAACTTTATCAACAATCTTTATGGTAACATAGGAAAATAGTAGGGTACAATAGCCGTTTTTTGTCGAAATTTGTCTATTTGTTACCATAGTAATAGTAATAGCTACTTTCTTTTTGTTTCTTTTGGTTTAAAACGACGCCAAGAAGCTTCCCTTTTGCCGCTAAAAGTAGTTCTTTCGCCTTTTGTGCTGCTTCAATTTCTGTTTTACCGCTTTGGACAACAAGAATGGTTCCATCGCATTGGTTCGCTAAAATTTGGGCATCCGTCACGGCTAACACAGGCGGTGTATCAAAAAGAACAACATCAAACTGATCATATGCTTCCGCTAATAGTTCTTCCATGGCAGCTGAGCCGAGCAATTCAGCTGGGTTTGGTGGAATCGGACCGCTCGTTAACACAAATAAGTTTTCCACTTCTGTTTCTTTCACTGCGATATGAAGTGCTGCTTGCTTTGTCAATACGTTCGTTAACCCAACATGATTATCTTTGCGAAACGTATAATGAACAGTCGGTTTACGTAAGTCCGCATCAATTAGAAGCACTTTTTTTCCTTGTTGGGCAAAAACAACGGCTAAGTTGGCAACGGTTGTCGACTTTCCTTCTGCAGGGGCAGAGGACGTGACCATAATCGAGCGCAACGGACGATCCACGACAGAAAATTGAATGTTTGTGCGAATCGTCCGATATTGTTCAGAAATTGGCGATTTCGGATTTGTTTTTGTGATGAGCGAGCGCATCGTGCGCGCAAACGCCTGTTTTTTCTTTTTAAAAACCAATCGTCTCACCCCGTATTTGTTTTTTGGCTTGCATTGTTTGAACGCCGTTTTGATCGTCTTCAATAACCGTTACTGCCCCTAGCACAGGTAGCTCAAGCAACTTCTCGACGTCCTGTTCGTTTTTAATCGTGTTATCTAAATATTCCAGTAAAAAGGCTAAACCGACACCTGTCATCATACCGACAACAAAAGCGATCGCCATGTTTAGTAACGGTTTCGGTTTTACTGGTTCGGGTTGTTCTTTTACTTCTGCTTTCGCTAAAATGTTCACATTATCGACGTTCATAATTTTCACGATTTCGCGCTGGAATACGCTAGCAACCGTATTAGCAATATCGGCAGCCATGTACGGATCGGCGTCTTCGACTGTTACGTTCACGACTTGCGAGTCTTTTTCACTTGTGACGTTAATTTTTTCATTGAGTTCTTCAATCGGCATATTTAAATCGAGCTCGTCTTTAACAATATCTAAAATGGCTGGGCTTTTCATAATGACGTTATACGTATTAATAAGCTGCAAATTCGTTTGAATTTCGCTAATGTTATAAATTGGCTGTTCGCTTTTCGCTTGATTTACGAGTAGTTGCGTGGATGCTTGATAAATTGGTGTCAACACAAAGTAGCTAACGATTCCACTCGTCATCGTTGCGATGACAGTAATCGCTACAATAAGCCACGCACGTTTGCGTAACGTTTGAAATAATTCTCGTAAGCTAATCGTCTCTTCCATGGCGTCCTCCTATGAAACACATATTTTCGACAAAAACGTTCACTATCTTCATTATACCGACACATCAATCCGTTTTTCCACCCTTTTTGTAAAACTATTTCCACTAAAAAGAAAACCGACAGCTCCAATTTCTGTCGGTTAATGAATAATTTCTTCTTCTGTTTCTTCTTGTGCAATGATTTGTTTCGCCTGTGCAATAATATCGTTCATTTCCGCAACGGTATAATCGCGATCCGGCAGCGGACGGTCATATGCTTGGTAGTACAAAATTTCCGCCAGTTTTCGTTGCTTTTCACTCGCTCGTTTCGTTAGCTTTTCTTTTTTTTTAACTCTTGTTGGAGACGTTCGATATGGTATTTTGCTTCTAATCGACAGCCGTAAGGGAAATCGTCGATGCCGAGCCGTTCAACGAGGCGATTAATTTCTGCGATTTGGTCGTCTGTTGGAGGTTCGTTGACGAGCTGGTCGATAATTTCGTTGATGCGTTCGGCTAGTTGTTCATGAAAGTGTGGGTTTGCTTTCATCGTGTCATCTAATTCGTTAAACCATGCTGCTTCATTGTATAAATAATGACGCCATTGTTCCATGAACGCTGTAGCATCATATTTTGTTTCGTCCCAGCCGATTGTTGCCATGTATCGTTCAAACACTTTTTTAATCGATAGCGTGATGTTCATTTTCATGCGATGAGGAAGCTGTTTTAACATATACAAAAACCCTCCATATAATAATCGTCAACCGTTAATGTATCATAAAAAAACGTGTATTGACAAAGTTTTTTTATAACTTTGCTAGATGTTATAGGAAGTATAGCAATAAAAAAACGCAAGAGGAAATCTCTTGCGTTTACTCGTCCGTATTGTCAGCATCGTTCATGTCTTCTGCATCTTCAACAGCGTCTTCTTCATCTGGGACAGCGTCGTTTTCATCGTCGCCGACGCCTTTATTTGTATCTTCACCTGGTTGCATTTCTTCTTGATTGTTCATATCGTTATCGGTATCGTCGTTATTGCAACCGGTGACGACCATGATGGCGATGAGCGCGCTAAGTAGTTTGAGTAGCCATTTTGCCTTCATCGTTTGTCTCCTTTCTGTCTTATATGTAATCACCTATAACATGCCCAGAAAGGAGACGGTTATGCGTTATTTTTCACCGAGGGCAAACATCATTTCTGTTTCGCATACGAGCTCACCATCAACGGTGGCGATGCCTTTCCCTTTGCCAATCGCACCTTTAAAGCGAATCATTTCGACTTCTAACCGTAATTGGTCACCAGGTTTCACTTGTTTTTTAAATCGGCAGTTATCAATGCCTGTGAAAAAGGCGAGGCGACCGCGGTTTTCTTCTTTCATTAACATCGCGACAGCTCCCACTTGCGCAAGTGCTTCGACAATCAATACGCCAGGCATGACCGGATATTCAGGAAAATGACCGACGAAAAATTGTTCGTTGGCGCTCACGTTTTTAATGCCGACGGCGCGTTTTCCTTCTTCCACTTCAACAATGCGATCAACGAGTAAAAACGGATAGCGATGTGGAATAATTTGTTGAATTTGTTGAATATCAAGCATACGAATTCCTCCTTTATAAAAAAACGGAAGGATCTCCCTTCCGCCTTTTTTTCAATGTATCATGTTTTTTAGTGGTCTGTCCACTACTGTTTTTCGATTAAATCGACAATATGTTGCCACGTCGCTGGCTTTAACGCATCCCATGCGTTTCCTTCGCCAATCACACCGTAGCCGACCATCGCTCCGATCATCCCACTTAACAGAACGAGAACGAACACAATGACAAGACGAAGCCAAATCGGAATGAGGCGACGGCGCGGACGGCGAAGCGAGCGTTTTTGTTGTTTTTCTTCCATATGATTTCCCTCTCTACGAACGAATGCCGTTAATGAGCCCCATCATTTGATCCGATAGCGTAATCGCACGAGCGTTAAGCTGATATGACCGTTGCGTAATCATCAGCTCGCTCATTTCCGTCGCTAGTTCGACATTAGATTGTTCGAGGGCGTATTGTTGTAGTGAAATATTGTTGCGATTATTGCCAGCTAAATTGATTGTTGCGTTTCCCACATTGAGCCCATTTGGAAAAGCAAAACGGTTGTCACCGAGCGCCTGCATGAGTTGCGGACGGGTGATATATGATACCCCGATGTTTACCGTCTGCATGATGTTTCCGTTTGGCGCAATGAATTGCATCGTGCCGTTTTGGGTCACTTGAATGTCTTTAAAACCGTCGCGGACAGTAATCGGCTCATCGTTTTCATTTAGCACCGCGTAACCATCAGCTGTTACAATCATCAGTTCGTCTGGATTGTTTGGGGACGGGCTAAGGTAAAACGCACCATCGCGCGTATATTGAATCGCCCCATCGACAAAAATGCGGAAAAACTGCCCTTCTTGCGTCAAAGCGAGATCAAGCGGACGGTCGGTCTTTACGACCGAACCTTGTTTCATTTGCATATAGGTGGACGCGACTTTTGCGCCGACACCGAGACGAACACCAGCTGGGGTGAGGCGTGGCGCTTCGTCTGTTTTCGGCAAGTTCGTAAACTGTTGGGCGAGCAATTCACCAAATACGGCATCGCGTTTTTTAAACCCGGTCGTATTGACGTTGGCGATATTATGGCTAATGACGTCTAGTTGTTGTTGTAGTTGGTTCATTGTATTGGCGGCAGTAATCATTGAACGAAGCATAGCCGTCCTCCTATCTTAAGCGGCCGATTTCGTTTGCCGCTTTGTCCATACTTTTATCATATGCTTGTAAAATTTTTTGGTTTGCTTCAAACGCTCGATAAGCTGAAAGCATATCTGTCATCGTACGAGACAAATCGACGTTTGAACGTTCGATATGTTGTTGCCGAATCGTATACGTTTCAGCAGGCGGAAGTTGTTGTTCGGCTCGAAATAAACCGTTTCCTTCTTTCATAAGCGTTTGCACATTTTCAGCATAAGCGATGCGAAGGCGAGCGATTTGTCCACCGTTTTTCGTGATCGTTCCGTCTTCAAGTACAGTAAACTGTTCATCGCCTACTTGAATACGGTTACCTGTTTCATCGAGCACGTACAAGCCGTCTGTCGTCGTTAAAAAACCATCGGCATCGATCGTAAAATGTCCGTTTCGTGTGTAGCGAACTTCACCCGTTTCGTTTTGTACCGTAAAAAACGATGTGCCTGTCCCATCGACGATCGCCATGTCGGTGTTGTTGCCTGTTTCGCGTATGTCGCCTTGGGCGAAGTTTGGGACAAGTTCTTGCACGTACACACCTGTCGATAGCGGGCCAATGTACGTCCGATCACGCCACGTGAGTTTTTTTTCTGTCGGAATCGTTGTTTGTTGAATGCGGTGCATCAACATCTCTGGAAAAGCTCGCAACGATGCTTGATCAGCTTTGTAACCCGGCGTATTCGCATTTGCGATATTGTTCGTCATCATCTCGATGCGGCGTTGTTGTGAAAGCATGCCTGAGGCTGCTGTATATAGTCCGCGAAACATGACTCTTCCGTTACAGAAAACTTACAAGACTTTATAAGAAACTTATAACAGTCTATGTTTCCTTCCTTTTTCATCGCGCCCGATTTCGCGAAAAGCTACTCTCGTTTCTTTGACGCTCCGAAGGCTTCACTTCCCCACTAACGGATGGGTACATGTTATGCTTTACTTGGCATAGTTTTTCAAGTTGATGCTTGCGTTGAGGTCGCGATCCATTTCTAGCCCACACGCCTCGCAACGGTACGTCCGTTCGGATAAAGAAAGCTTCTCTTTTACATGACCACAACAGCTGCACTTTTTGCTTGACGGATAAAAACGATCCGCCACGATCAACTCGATCCCATGCCATGCACATTTGTACGTCATTTGCCGCTTGAACTCGTGGAATGTTTGTTGTTGAATCGCTTTCGATAGCTTGCGATTTTTTAACATGCCGCTTGTATTCAAGTCTTCCATCACGACATACGCTGGCTTGGTTTTCACCAACGTCGTGGTGATGTGGTGGGTATAGTTTAGCTGTGTATTTTTTAGCCTTCGGCGTTTTTTCAAAACAAGGAATTCTAGTTTCTTGATGTTTTCCGTTTTTCTGTAACGGAATTCACCTCCTTCTGTTTGGATTTTGTTCATTTCATATTTTCGCGATATTTTTCTTTGCATTCGTTTCATTTGTTTTTCAAGCTTTTTCACTTGAGGCATGTGATGGATGTTAGGAAACGTCATCCCATTGCTGACGGTAGCGAACGATTTTATCCCTAAATCAATACCAATGCCTTCGTTGTATGTTCCATGTTTCACTTCCGCTTCCTCTACACCGACCGTTAAAAACCAATGAAGTCCGTCAAACACGATGCGCGGATTGACATACTTTATATGTGCACCGTGAGGAATACGACCTCTTTCAGCAAGACGAATCCAATTGAATTTCTGTCTATTTTTCTTTTTAGAAGGCGTCAGTTTCTCTAGTTTCACATGCGTGTCGGTGATTTTGATTTTGGTGGTGTCTTGATAAAAACTTGGGCGTGTTCGCTTTTTTGTTTTAAACTTTGGAAACTTCGCCCGCCCTTCGAAAAAGTTTTTGTAAGCTTGACACGCGTCTTTGATCGCTTGTTTTGTGATGTTGTTTGAGAATGAATTGAGCCAACTGTACTCTTTCGTTTGTTTGAGTTTCGTTAGTCTTTTTCTTAGTTCGCCATCACTTAAAAATTGACCACCTTGTTTATCATTTTCTTGTTGTTGTGCTAATGCAAAGTTATACGCCCATCTGGCAACACCGGCGCATTGAAATAGCTTCGTCTTTTGCTTATTGTTGGGCAGAAGCATGACTTTGTACGTGCGAATCATCTTCTCCCAGCCCCTTTTTGACTTTTTTCACATAAAATGATCATCAGATTTTTATAAATATTTATACATTTATCATGAACAGTCAAAAGCCCCCTCACCGTTTTTACACTACTTTCATTATAAAAGAAAAGTGGGGAAAAAGCGAATAGGTACCATTTCCCAATGGTACCTATACAGGTTGACGATATGGAGCTTTGTCGATGTTATCAAGCATTAATCCTGTGCCGATTGCCACGCAATCCATCGGATTTTCGGCAATAAAAACAGGCACTTTTAATTCTTGGGCAAGAAGTTGGTCGATGCCGTGAAGCAATGCCCCACCTCCTGTTAAGAAAACGCCGCGGTCAATAATGTCGGCGGATAGTTCTGGCGGTGTGCGCTCAAGGACGCTTTTTGCTGTTTGGACGATCGTATATACCGTTTCGCGTAGCGCCTTTTCAATTTCACCGGAGCGAATCGTAATCGTTCTTGGTAAGCCTGTGACTAAATCGCGGCCGCGAATGTCCATCGCTTCATCGCGTGCATTCGGATACACGGTAGCGATGTTCATTTTAATTTCTTCCGCTGTTCGCTCACCGATGAGTAGTTTATATTCTCGTTTAATATAGTTTAAAATTTCTTGGTCAAATTTATCGCCCGCTACTTTAATGGATGCAGATGTGACGATATCACCCATCGATAATACCGCAACGTCCGTCGTACCTCCACCGATGTCGATCACCATATTTCCAGAAGGTTGGAAAATGTCCATTCCTGCGCCAATCGCTGCTACTTTCGGCTCCTCTTCTAAGTACACTTTTTTTCCGCCGCTTTTTTCTGCCGCTTCTTTAATCGCTTTTCGTTCGACGGACGTAATGTTTGTTGGACAGCAAATTAAAATGCGCGGTTTAACAAACCATCCTTTTACATTGAGTTTGCTTAAAAAATGTTTTAACATCGCTTCCGTAATTTCAAAATCTGCAATCACCCCGTCTTTTAACGGACGAATAGCAACAATATGCCCAGGCGTGCGCCCGACCATGCGTCGCGCCTCTTCTCCGACCGCTAACACTCGCTTCGTATGCTGGTCAATCGCAACGACGGAAGGCTCGTTTAATACAATGCCCTTTCCTTTTACATAAATCAACACGTTCGCCGTGCCGAGATCGATGCCGATATCTCTTGCTAAAAACATGTACGTTCCTCCTTGCCATTTCTCCTAATAAAATATTCTACCACAACGATGACGAAAAAAAGAGAATATTTTTGACAAGGGGAACAACAAATTTACGTCGCTTGCTCCGTTTCTTTTTTATACTTTTTCTTCGTTGCTTCTCCTCCACGCAAATGGCGAATGGATTTATGGTAATCTAAAATTTCTTTCACTTCATTCGCTAATTCGGGATTAATTTCTGGAAGCCGTTCCGTTAAATCTTTATGGACGGTGCTTTTGGACACACCGAACTCTTTCGCGATGACGCGAACGGTTTTTCTCGTCTCCACGATGTACTTGCCAATCTTGATTGTACGCTCTTTGATGTAATCGTGCACACTGCTCGCCCTCCCTAAGTTGGATGTGAGAAGTGTGAAATGAGACGTGTAAGGCGTTTGGCGCAGTGGCGTTTACTCGTTTATAACAAAATCGTCAATGTCATCTATTAATCGTTCATCTCACCTCAAACACCCTCGTTGTTCAAGTTTGTAATAGTGTATTAGGGAAGAAGAAAATATATTCCATAAAAAAGCGAACAGATGAGCATTTTGCCCATCTGTTCATGTTCTTGCCATTCCGATCGAAGCATCTGGAACGGTGCTTGACGGATCGCTTTGTTGTTCTTCTGTTTCGTTTTGATTTGTTTCTTGTTGTTCCGTTGTTTGTTGTTCTTTGTTTTCTAATGCGCTTAGCGGTTGATCGAAGTAAGCGACAGG
Organism: Anoxybacillus flavithermus; assembly: GCA_002243705.1. GTDB lineage: Bacteria > Bacillota > Bacilli > Bacillales > Anoxybacillaceae > Anoxybacillus > Anoxybacillus flavithermus. The sequence continues at coordinate 686,750 of CP020815.1, read as the reverse complement.
GTTCACCGCTTGTCCGTCTTTTCGAATTTCAAAATGGACGTGGACGCCTGCTTCTTTATTAAACTCGCTTGTGCCTGCCTTTGCGATCACTTGTCCTTGTTTTACTGTGTCGCCTGTTTTCACTTGTACGTCTTTTAATGATTGATATACCGTCACAACGCCGCGATCATGTTGAATATGAACGACATAGCCAAAGAGCGGGTCTTTTTCTGCTTTGACGACTGTTCCGCTTAACGATGCAGTCACATCAAAACTTTCGCCGTTTTTCATCGCGATGTCGACACCTTTGTTCGGATAATATTCATCATTATAAGAGACGAGAGCAGCTTCTTGTTCTTCGGCTGGTGCATGAAAATCGTAAAATGGTTTTGCGATTTCAACAGCGTTTGGATCAAGGACAGGCATGATGATTTGTTCAACCGCTTGTTGTACCGGAACAGATTCTGGTTCGTTCACCGCCGTTCCTTGTTCTGTTTGCTCATCGACAGGCGGCTGGACGATATTGTTTGTTTTGCTTTGGAACCAAAGCACACCTGTTAAAATAAGCGCTGCGCTTAACAAATAAACGGAAGGAACAACCCAGCGTTTACGGAACAACTTTGAAACTTTTTTGTTTTCTTCTTTCATGTTCATCACCTCAGCAACCATTGTGAACAGAAAGAAGCACATTTATACACGTAAAAATAAAAAAATTTGCCGCTTCAAAATTTTGAAGCGACAAGCGATATATCGTGAATTTGTACCCCTTGATAATAATACTTGACAATCTCTTTATACGTTTTTCCTTGTTTTGCTAAAAAGTTCGCCCCGTATTGACTCATTCCAACGCCGTGACCGTATCCTTTCGTCGTAATGACGATGTTATTTCCTTGCCTTGTCCATGTAAAATCCGTTGATTTTAATTGCAGCTTTTCACGCACATCACGACCAGTAAGCTGTTTCCCGTTAATATCAACAAGAGCGACACGTTTTCCCGGCGTGCGCGCAAGCACTTTGCCAACGGATCCGTCTTTTGGCAGTTTCACACCGAGCCGTTGTTCAAATTGGCGAACCGATAATGTCACTTGTTCGTAAAACTTTGGCGACTGTTCATCCCACGGGCTTTCGACGCTCGTTAAATACGGAAACGCGTTTTGCCAATACGCTTCTGAGTTTTCTGTATAGCCGTTGCTTGTCGAGAAAAACGCCGCTTCAATCGGCTCGTTGTTGTACGTTAAAATTTGTCCTCTCGTTGCCTCGACCGCTTCTTTAATTTTTTTTATTTTCCATTCGTAACTAATTCCCCACATTTCTTTTAATTGTTCGTCGCTATAATATACTTGATGCATGACCGTGTCCGTCACGTTCGCTCCCTCGGGTAGTTGAATCGGTTGGTTATGCATGAGCTGTTTCACGATATACGTTCTTGCAGTGAGCGCCTGAGCTTTTAGCGCTTCCATTTCAAATTCCGCTGGCATTTCTGCCGCTACGACGCCAACGACATATTGTTCAAGCGGAAGCCGTTCGACCTTTTTTTCTTTACTTCGGTACACTGCCACTTCCACGATCGGTTCATCGCGCGCTTGAACGTGCTTCGGTTCGGCAGGAAGGGGTGTGTTTTGCTTTTCCCCAAACGCTAAAACGACTAACGCAGGAATAAGTAAAATAAGTGTAAATAATGTTATTGTTGCGATAATCCATTGTCGCAATCCGATCCCCCCTTTGTCATTACTAAACTGTATGCGGGGGGACAAGCATATATGCAAAAAACGACCATCTGCTTTCTGCAAACGGTCGTTTTTACGTTCATCCAACGTCTGTCATTTGTGTTTGTGCCGTATCGATCTCCTCGCGTACACGCTCGATGTCAGCACCTAAAGCGGCTAACTTTTCATGAAAACGAACGTAACCGCGATCTAAATGTTTCAGCTCCGTTACGCGCGTATATCCTTCCGCTGCTAGCCCAGCTAAAATAAGCGCAGCAGCTGCACGTAAGTCCGTTGCGGCTACTTCCGCCCCTTGCAAGTTGCATGGGCCGTTAATGATGACCGAACGGCCTTCAATTTTCATGTCGGCATTCATGCGACGAAATTCTTCGACATGCATAAAGCGGTTTTCAAATACCGTTTCGGTTACCATGCTTGTGCCTTCTGCTTTCATCAATAGCGCCATCATTTGTGATTGCATATCCGTCGGGAATCCAGGATGCGGCATCGTTTTGACGTCTACCGCTTTTAGTTTGTCTGGCGCAATGACGCGCAAACCGCTGTCTTCTTCAACGATCGTGACACCCATTTCCTCGAGCTTTGCGATTAACGACGTTAAATGTTCTGGCACCGCACCTTGTACAAGGACATTTCCGCCTGTAATGGCAGCGGCAATCATAAACGTTCCGGCTTCAATGCGATCAGGAATAACTGTATGCTCAGCACCATATAATGTAGTAACACCGTCAATGCGAATCGTGCCTGTTCCAGCCCCGCGCACTTTCGCACCCATGGCGTTTAAAAAGTTCGCCAAGTCAACGATTTCTGGTTCTTTCGCACAGTTTTCGATGATTGTTGTGCCTTCAGCTAACACGGCAGCCATCATAATGTTTTCGGTCGCACCGACACTTGGGAAGTCTAAATAAATTTTTGCACCGCGTAACCTTCCATTTACTTCAGCGGCGATGAAACCGTTCCCGATTTTCACGGTCGCACCCATCGCTTCAAATCCTTTTAAATGTTGATCAATCGGGCGTGATCCGATCGCACAGCCGCCCGGTAGCGCCACGCGCGCGCGGCCTTTACGCGCAAGCAACGGTCCCATCACTAACACAGATGCGCGCATTTTTCGTACATATTCAAATGGAGCTTCAATACTTAGCTCTCCAGATGCATCAACGACAATTTTGTTGTTGCCAACCGTTACGTCCGCTTGTAAATGACGCAACACTTCACTAATCGTATATACATCGGAGAGTTCAGGCACATCGTAAATGACGCTCTTTCCTTCACTCGCTAATAATGTTGCGGCGATGACAGGCAACACAGCGTTTTTCGCACCTTCCACTTTCACTGTGCCACTCAACCGCTTCCCGCCGCGGACGATGATTTTTTCCAAGGCATTCCCCTCCGCGTCCAAAGTCTCTATATTAATATTCAGCTGTTATGATTGGGGTGCCAATGACAACGGTCGTTCGCGCGCCCAATCCGTTTTGTCGTAACGCCAGTTGAAGATTCATTTGTTGTTGTCCGACAGAAAGTGATGTCTTCCACTGCTCAGTATATGCTGAGACGGAGACAAATGTCTCTTCACGCAATGATTCGATCGGTTGCGCTTGAAATGAAGCAAGCAAGCGAACCGCCTTGTCAAACAAAACACCTTTCATCTTACCATCGAATTCCCCTGTAATACAAGTGAAAAATGTAGGTTTTACGAATAATTTTGTCGTTTGTCGGACGAGCGTGCGTTCGAGTTGTTTATTCCACGTTGAACCGGTTGCTTCGTATAAAACAAGGACAGCTGGATGATGAGCGACCGTGATAAGTTGAATCGTTTCAACGTAAGCGGAGGTTTCACGTTTGCCAATCATCTTGTGCGGTTCAACCGTCCAACGAAAAGAGGACCATGTTCTCACGTATTGTTGGATCCAGTTGTGAGGGTCATTGGTAAGTACTTGCTCTTTGGCGTAGACGTTCCATCGTTTGAGGTAAATATGATGAGCGTCAAATACACCGAGCATGTCGTTTATTTTCGTTATTTCTCTTTCGACACGTTCATCATCATACATCCGATAACCACTTAATAACAAACAAAAAATAACGAGTGCCAACCATCTTTTTCTCATCTTTTCTCCCTTCCTCTCCTTAGCTTTTATTGTTGCCAGATCGGAAGGGAACATACGTGAAAAAAATCGACAACGCTCGCGTTTAAAGTAAAAATGGCAACTGACGCGACCAGCGTAAATAATCTAAAAAGAAGTTGCTTACTAATGAGCCAATAGCAATCGTAATTAAAATGTAAAAGACGCGCGCTTGAATGATACGATTTGGTTTGAAAATGACTTCAAGTCGAACCGCTTGTAACGTCCACCACGTCACCGTAATAAAAAATAAATGAGAAAGTAAACTAATTAACGCTTCTTGTCCAAATACTTCCATGCTTATTCCTCCTCTCACATAAAAAATGGAAGGGTAAACCCCTTCCATTATACGTCTTATTGAAGAAAATCGCTAAAATGTTCAAACGGTGCAAGAAAGTCGTAAGCGATGTTTGGAAACACCCCTAATAAAACGGTGCCGATGACACAAATAACGACAACCGCGATGACCCCAGGTGGCCACTCTAATCGGTGCGTATGTTCGACTGGTCGGAAAAACATTTGGACGAAGATGCCAAAGTAATATACGTAAGAGATGACCGTTGTGATCACCATAATCGACGCAAGCACGTAATGTGCTGGCTCCACGACGAATGCGCCGAGGAAAATATTCATTTTCCCGATAAATCCAGCTGTCCCTGGGATACCTGCAAGCGATAGTAAAAAGATTGTCATCGCAATTGCCATAAGCGGCGAGCGGCGGTACAAACCTGCAAATATACTTATATCTTCGTCATCATGATGGTGAGAAACGACTTGCAAAATAGCAAATGCACCGATCGTCATAAATAAATACGCTAACAAGTAAAACCAAATGGCTTCAAACATAAACATCGATAAGCTCGCAAAAGCGACTAATACATATCCAGCATGCGCCACGCTTGAATACGCGAGCATACGCTTGACGTTCCGTTGTCGAAGGGCAATCGTATTGCCGATAATCATCGTTGCACCTGATAAAAAGGCGACATATGGTGCAAACGCCATAAGCATTGAAGCGGAACTTCCCGCTGGCGTTTGCGCAAAGACGGAAACGATCACACGCAAAACAATGACAAATCCAGCTGTTTTAGAAACGACGCTTAAGAATGAAACAACAGGCGTCGTCGCACCTTGATATACGTCAGGCGCCCACATATGAAACGGGGCGGATGCTAATTTAAACGATAATCCGACAAACGTAAGTAAGAAGGCGAGCGATAAAACGTATTGATGATTTTCATCGAACGTACCCGCAAGTTGTACAGCAATTTCTTTTATATTCGTCGATCCGGTAAAGCCAAAAATATAGCTCATCCCAAATAGTGTAATCGCTGTTGCGATACTTCCGATAATGACGTATTTCAACGCCGCTTCATTCGCTAATGTATGTTTTTTCCGAATGGCGACGAGAATATAAGAAGAAATCGACAATAGTTCAAGACCGACAAACAACGTAATGAGATCGCCGCTTGATGCCATCATCATGGCCCCAAGAAGAGCGGTCAAAAATAAGTAGTAAAATTCACCGCGATATGCGATGCGCTCTTTCGGTTCGTAGTGAATCGAAAGTAATAAAACGAGCGCGCTTCCGATCAGCAATAACGCTTTAAACGATTTCGCGAATGAATCGAGGCGGAACGTATCGCCTAAAATGGATGTGACATCACTCGTCCATAAACTAAGGAGCGATACGAATGAGACAGCGATGCCAACGAAAGCAAATAAGCCAAGCAGCTGCCGATTGCGATTTTCTGGCATAAATAGGTCGATGAGCGAGAGCGCAACGGCTACGCCGAGAATAATAAATTCCGGCATCATGACGCCCCATTCATAGCTAAGTAATGTTTCAAAATCCATCTCATCAACCCCCTAACCCGTTCATCATCGTTTCAATCGTCGTTTGTAACGGCATCGCTAATATGCTCGGATATACCCCGATGATGATAATGAGTAACAGTAAACTTATCGCTGGCACCCATTCGATGCCACGTAAATCGCGGACGTTCGTCACCGCTGTTTGCCCAAATGTCATATGAAGTACAGCTCGCAACAAATATACCGCGGTCATAATAATGCCGAGCGTACCGATCGCAGCGAGCCAAGGCGCTGCTTGAAATGCACCAACGAACGCCATAAACTCACTTACAAATCCGGACGTTCCCGGCAACCCGAGCGAAGCCATCGCGCCCGCAAGCATAAAACCGGATACGTACGGCATCGTCTTCGCTAGCCCCCCTAAACGAGCAAGCGTTGTTGTACGCGTTCTTTCGTACATGACGCCAACGAAAAAGAATAAAAATGCAGCGATAAACCCGTGTGATACCGCTTGGAAAATAGCCCCTTGTATTCCTGCCTCGTTTAGCGAACCAAGACCGATCAATACAATCCCCATATGTGACACACTCGAGTAAGCAAGCACCATTTTAAAATCGGTTTGTCTAAGTGCTAAAAACGCACCGTACAACAAGTTGACTATACCAAGCACGATGAGCCATGTCGAAAATTGTTGGAATTGCCCGGGAAATAATCCGAACGCCAAGCGAACAAGACCGAACGCACCAATTTTTAACAACACCCCTGCGTGTAGCATAACAACAGACGGTGGCGCTTGAACGTGTACGCGCAACATCCAACGATGAAACGGCACAATCGGCAATTTTACCCCAAAGGCAACGAGCAATGCTAAAAATAGTCCGTAACGAAGATCGTCGGAAATTGGCGAAATCGTTTGTACCGATGAGTTCGTTAAGATGTAACGCAACTCTGCTATGTTCGATGTACCGGTACGTGCGAACAATACCGCAATGACGATCAATAAGACGGCTGAACCAAGACCGTTATAAATTAAGTAGCTGTACGCTACTTTTTCTTTTTCGAAATATCCCCATTTTCCGATTAAGAAAAACATCGGGATAAGCGTCAGCTCGAAAAAGATGAAAAAGAGCACAAGGTTGCTTGCAGCAAATACGCCAAGCATACCGATTTCAAGCAGTAAAAATAGTTGAAAATATCCTTTCCATTCTTTTTGAATAGACGTAGAAGCAATCGCCGCAAGCGTCGCTAAAATCGTCGTTAACACGATCATCACAAGCGCAAAGCCGTCCACATGAAGTTCGTAAGCGACAGTAAAATCCGTCTCTTTCAAAAACGGAAAATCACCAAATTGAATCCACGATCGCTTTTCCGATAACTTGCTTATATCATAGCCGTTTCGATATTGCCAAAACGCAAACAGCGATAAACATAACGATGGCAGCGTTGCTAACACGCCGAGCCATTTGATCGCTTTTTCTTGTTCTTTCGGAAAGAGCGAAAGAACGAGTATGCCTAAAAGCGGGGAGAAAATTAAGAGCGATAAAAAGTACGGCTGCATTATAAATACCCCCCTGTCACCGCAAAAATGACGACGAGAATCGCTAAAGCGACAATCGTTACTGTACCGTACATTTGTACTTGACCGTTTTGTAAACGTGAGCCGATTCGGCCGATGCCACGCGCTGTTGCCGCAAATAGCTGAGCCACCCCTTCAACGAGGAAACGATCAATGTACTCAAATAACAAGCTAACAAACGATGCGGCACGAATAACAGTAAGTCCGTAAAACTCGTCGATGTAATATTTGTTCATAAGCACGTTGTACGTCATTGGGAAACGTGACGATAGCCAGTCGCGCGCAATCGCACGTTTGCCATATATGAGCCACGCAAGAGCCATGCCACATAAAGAAACAACGGTCGCTACAATCATAATCCAAGTTGGACCTTCTGTATGCGCATGCCAATTCGTTCCTTCTGTCAACCACTCGCCTAAAAAGGCACCCCACGGTGTTTGAACGTAACCAGAAACGACTGCGAGCACACCGAGTACGATCATCGGTAGCACCATGACAGCTGGCGATTCATGCACATCGTGATTGTTCGTTCTCGCTTCTCCCGCGAACACGAGGAAAAATAAACGGAACATATAAAACGCGGTGAAAAAGGCCGCAATAACAGCAACAACAAATAGACCGACATGTCCGTGCGTCCACGTGGCAATTAAAATTTCATCTTTGCTGAAAAAACCTGAGAAAAACGGAAATCCACTAATGGCTAACGTTCCGATTAAAAAAAGCGGAGCGGTCCATTTCATTTTTTTCCATAGTCCACCCATTTGTTCAATGTTTTGCGTATGCACCGCATGAATGACGCTACCTGCGGCTAAAAAGAGCAACGCTTTAAAAAATGCATGCGTCATTAAATGAAACACACCTGCGACATACCCGGCTGAACCGAGCGCCAACATCATGTAGCCAAGCTGGCTAACTGTCGAATAAGCTAATACGCGTTTAATGTCCGTTTGCACAAGACCGATCGATGCCGCAAAAATAGCGGTGAATCCACCAACATAAGCAACGGTTGTCATCGCTGCTTCGCTTGCTTCATAAAGCGGGAACAACGTAGCGACTAAATATACCCCTGCAGCGACCATCGTTGCAGCGTGAATTAACGCTGATACAGGCGTCGGGCCTTCCATCGCATCTGGAAGCCACGTATGAAGCGGGAATTGACCCGATTTTCCAACTGCCCCAATAAAAATGAGAATCGCACTTAACGTCACAATCGTTGCGGAAATATCTCCGTTTTGCAACGCCGCAAAAATCGCTTCATATTCAAAACTTTTTACTTCGAGAAACAATAAAATCATACCAATTAATAAGCCGACATCCCCGATGCGCGTCATAATAAACGCTTTTTTCGCTGCCGCTTTCGCTTCTTCTTTGTAAAAATAAAATCCGATCAATAAGAACGAACCGAGACCGACAAGCTCCCAAAAAATGTACGTTTGTAGTACATTCGGTGATACAACAAGTCCGAGCATCGCGAACGTAAACAAGCCTAAATAGGCGTAAAATACCGAGAAGCGCTCATCCCCGTGCATATATCCTTTCGCATACGTATGTACGAGAAAACTAACAAGCGATACGACAACGAGCATTAATGCATTTAATGCATTCACCTCAAATCCGACCGTTATATCCACATCCCCAATTGTTAGCCATGTGTATGCTTGTTTGTATGTTGGTGCCGTCCATCGCTCGTACAACGTCCCGAGAGCCCAAACGAGCGAAAGAAACGTCAACAACATTCCGACATACGCGCTTCGTTCTTTTAGCTGCTTGCCCACAACAAGCAGCACAACAAACGATACGAACGGAAAAAGCGGTATGAGCCATGCGTTTTCCATCATCGTTCAATCATCCCCTTTTTCAGGTGCATTTATAATACAACCCCTTTGTTTCCCCATCCTTTATCGTTTCATCGAATCGACTTCATCAATATGAATCGTTTTTCGATTGCGATATAGCGCAATTAAAATGGCTAATCCGACCGCTGCTTCTGCCGCGGCAACAGTAATCGTAAAGAGCGAAAACACTTGACCTGTGATGCCTGGATTCATCCCGTATTTGCTAAATGCGACTAAGTTGACGTTTACGGCATTTAACATGAGTTCAATGCAAATGAGCACAATGACCGTATTGCGTTTTGTTAGCGCCCCGTACAACCCGATGCAAAATAACATAAGCGCAAATACGAGATAGGCGGATAACGGTACGCTCATTCTCCCGCCTCCTTATCATCTTTTTTCGCTAAAATGACCGCGCCAATTAATGCGACAAGCAACAAAACAGAGGCAAGTTCAAACGGAATGACATATTTCGAATACATCGCAATTCCGATTTGTTCCGTATTTTTGTCGTGAAGTCCAACCGCTTCGCTGCCAAAGTCAAGCGTGCGAATGCCGATGTACATGACCGCCCCAAAAGCAACCGTACCGAGCAATGCTAATGCTTTTCGAAGCGGGCTACCTGTCGATTGGCCGTCATCTTGATGGCGCGTAAGCATAATGCCGAACAACATAATAATGGTAATCGCACCAGAGTAAATAAGTACTTGGACGGCCGCGACAAATTCAGCCGATAAAAGAACGTAAATGCCGGCGATGCTGACGAACGTAAAGACGAGCGCGACGACCATATGGACGACTTTGTTTAAATTTAACATAAAAATGCCGCCGCCGAGCGCAATGAGCGAAAGAACGAAAAACGCAATATATTGTCCACTCATGGCTTATTCACCTTCCGCACGTTCGTATCATTTTCATCTAACCACGTTAAATCTTTAAACAATTCATCGCGGCTATATTCTGCTAATTCAAAGTTGTTCGTCATCACAATCGCCTCGGTCGGACATACTTCCGTACATAAATCGCATAAAATGCAAATTTCAAAGTTAATGTCATACGTATCAATAATTTTTCCTTTTTTCGTCGGATCCGGATGCTTTTTGCCCGTCAGCTGAATACAGTCGGTCGGGCAAATGTTTGCGCACTGATTGCAAACGATACATTTTTCCGGATAAAACTTTTGAATGCCGCGAAAGCGATCCGGAAGCGGAAGCGGTTCATTCGGATAATCGTACGTCACTTTTTCTTTTGTTAAGTTTTTCAGCGTATACGCTAATCCTTTCATTAAACCGAGCATTTCTGCCCACCCACCTTTTTATTTAAAAAAATAGTTGTTTCACAAGCGCTGTGACAAAAATATTGACGAGCGCCACAGGCAATAACACTTTCCAACCAAACTCCATCAATTGATCGGCACGCACACGCGGAAACGTAATGCGAAACCAGATAAATAAGAAGACGACGAGACTAAACTTTAACGCAAACCAAACGGCACCTGGAATGAAGCCGAGAAACGGAAGCGGATGCCATCCTCCTAAAAAGAGCACCGTCGTTAATGCCGCCATGGCAAAAAAGTACACGTACTCTGCAAGCATGAAAAACGCCCAGCGGAAGCCAGAATACTCAACGTGGAAACCTGCTACAAGCTCTGATTCCGCTTCTGGCAAGTCAAACGGCGTCCGGTTTAACTCCGCCACAGCAGCGATCAAAAAGACGAGAAATCCGATCGGCTGCACAACGATAAACCAAACGTCTTTTTGCGCTGCAACAATGTCGTTTAAGTTTAAGCTTCCCGACAACAAAATGACGCCAATAACAGACATGACAAGCGGCACTTCGTATGAAATCATTTGCGCTGCGGCGCGCATGCCTCCAAGTAGCGCATATTTATTGTTTGACGCCCATGCGCCCGTGACAACCCCAATCGTCGTCAATCCGGACACAGCGATGTAATACAACAGTCCGACACCAATATCGGCAAATTGCAACGCATCCGTAAAAGGAAGGGCTGCAAGCACCATAAACGCAGGGGCAAACGCGATGACCGGCGCTAAAATAAATAATGGACGATCAGCTGCTTTCGGGATCGTATCTTCTTTTAACAATAGTTTTAATACGTCGGCGACTGTTTGTAACAATCCCCAACGTCCACCCACTTGATTTGGACCGATGCGCCCTTGCATAAATCCCATTACTTTTCGTTCCGCTAAAATGCCGTACGTGACAAACCCTAACACAACGAGCAACAGCCCAACACCAATCGCAAAGAAAATGGCCACATTCGTCCAGCTCGGCGTCGACTGCAAAAGTTGTTCCATCATTATCCATCGACCTCCCCAAGCACGATATCAATCGCGCCAAGTATCGCAATTAAATTTGCGATATTTTCCCCTTTTAATAGTTTCGGAAGGATTTGCAAATTGTAAAATGACGGTCGACGGAATTTTAAGCGGTACGGCTCTTTTTTCCCGTCGCTCGCAATATAACAACCAATTTCGCCACGCGGCGACTCGATGCGCACATACGCCTCGCCCGGTGGCGCTTTAATCATTTTCGGCACTTTCGCCATAATCTCACCGTCGCTTGGAAACTGCTCACACGCTTGTTCAATAATGCGAAGCGATTGCTCAATTTCGGCGAGACGGCATTCATAACGGGCGAAACAATCCCCTTCTGTGCGTACAGGTACATCAAAATCAAAGCGGTCGTAAATGGAATACGGTTCATCTTTTCGCAAGTCCCATTTCACACCGGTACAACGTAAATTGACGCCGCTTAACGAATAAGCTAACGCTTCTTCTTTCGTGTATTTACCGACGCCGATGACACGGTTGCGGAAAATTTCATTTCCCGTCACTAGCTCATGATAACCTTCTAGTTGTTTGCGCATATATGGAACGAACTGTTTCACTTTGTCGATCCATCCATCTGGCGCATCCCATTTCACACCGCCTACACGCATATAGTTAAACGTTAGACGCGCGCCTGATAGTTCGTTTAATAAGTTAATAATCATTTCCCGCTCACGAAACGCATATAAAAACGGGCTGACTGCACCAATATCAAGCAAATACGTACCCCACCAAACGAGATGGCTCGCAATGCGGCCAAGCTCCATCGCTAAAACACGTAAATATTCTGCGCGCTCTGGCACTTCAATCCCCATCATCGTTTCTACTGCGTGACAAATAACGTAATTGTTCGTCATCGCCGATAAATAGTCCATGCGATCTGTGTACGGAATGATTTGTGTATACTGCAAATTTTCCGCAATTTTTTCTGTCCCGCGATGAAGATAACCGATGACGGGAGTCGCTTCTTTAATGATTTCCCCATCGATTTTCAGCACGAGGCGAAACACGCCATGCGTGCTCGGATGTTGCGGTCCGACGTTTAAAAGCATCTCCTCTGTTCTAAGCAAATGTTACCCCTCCATATCGTACGGCTCGTAATCTTTCCGAAGCGGATAGCCGACCCAATTTTCACCTAAGAAAATGCGAATGAGGTTTGGATGGCCTTCAAAACGAATACCAAGCAAGTCGTACGCCTCGCACTCCGGCCAATTTGCCCCTGGCCAAAGCGGTACAAGCGAGTCAATGACCGGATCGTCGCGATCTATTTTTACTTTCAGCGCAACGGACTGGCGATTTTTATAAGAATACAAGTGGACGTACACTTCCATATGTGTTTGAAAATCCGTTCCGTGCAATTCGGATAAATAATCAAAACTTAGCTGCTCGTTATATTTTAAAAACTCAGCCACTTTATAATATGTATCTTTTTTAGCAACAAGCGTTGGCACGTCTTTCGACAACCGGTTGATGTAAGCGTTTTCTAGCACTTCTGTTCCGAGATGTTCTTCGATCACTTTGACGTATTTGTCGAGATATGGCTGATTTGGCGACGGTGCTTCCTCTTTCTGTTCATGAACATCTACACTTTTCGCTTTTGCCGCCGCTGCAGCTTTTGCTTTCGCTGCTGCCGCCGCTTTTTTCTTCGCCAATTCTTCTTCGCTTAAGTCACCTGTCTCCGCCGCTTTTTGTTTTGCCAACGCTGCAGCTTTTGCTTTCGCCGCTGCCGCTGCTTTTTTCTTCGCTAATTCTTCTTCGCTTAAGTCACCAGACTCTGCCGCTTTTTGTTTTGCCAACGCTGCAGCTTTTGCTTTCGCCGCTGCCGCTGCTTTTTTCTTCGCCAATTCTTCTTCGCTTAAGTCACCTGTCTCCGCCGCTTTTTGTTTTGCCAACGCTGCAGCTTTTGCTTTCGCCGCTGCTGCTGCTTTTTTCTTCGCCAATTCTTCTTCGCTTAAGTCACCTGTCTCCATCGCTTTTTGTTTTGCTAACGCTGCAGCTTTTGCTTTCGCCGCTGCTGCTGCTTTTTTCTTCGCAAGCGCAAGGTCATCTTCGCTTTCGAGCGATGGCTCAGTTTGTTCGGCTGATTGTTTTGCTGCCAATCGCTCTTTTGCTAATTGTTTCGCCCGTTCCGCTGCTTCTTTTTTTAGTTGCTGTAAATCTTTTTCATCGCTCATCGACTACAGCACCTTCTTTCCTGTTTTCGCTTCATAGCGAATTTTTTCTTTCAGTTTGTTAATGCCGTAAATCAACGCAGCTGGATTTGGCGGACAGCCTGGGATGTATACGTCAACAGGCACAATTTGATCGACGCCTTTGACAACGCAATACGATTTTACGTACGGACCGCCTGCGGTTGCACATGAACCCATCGCAATGACCCATTTCGGCTCAGGCATTTGATCGTATAAACGGCGAACGATAGGCGCCATTTTTTTTGTCACCGTTCCGGAGACAATCATGACGTCAGATTGACGAGGTGACGTACGGAAAAAAGATCCGAAGCGATCTAAATCGTAATGTGAAGAACCGACCCCCATCATTTCGATGGCGCAACAGGCAAGACCGAACGTCAACGGCCATAGCGAATTGCTGCGCGCCCATGCTTTTAACTGTTCTAATGTCGTTAAAAACACATTGCGACGCATTTCTTCCATTTCCTGATCTGATACGTTCAACAATTTTACATCCATTTTAACACCTTCTTCTTCCAAGCATACACAAGTCCAATTAACAACATGACGACGAAAATAAGCATTTCGATGAGCGCAAACGCACCAAGCTTTTCAAACGCGACCGCCCACGGATATAAAAATACAGTCTCTACATCAAAAATGACGAACAATAATGCAAAAATGTAATACCGCACGTTAAATTGCACGCGCGAATCGTGGAAAGGATCTAATCCGCTTTCGTATGTCGTTTGCTTCGCTGCATTTGGCGCATGTGGACGAAGAAAACGCCCCGCTGTGAGCGCAACGATTGGAAGTAAAATACCTAAACAAAGAAACACAAAGACGACTACATAACTGTTTACATAAACGTTCAACGATGTCCCACCCCTTTGTGACTTTATACACATTTTTCGAAAACGTCACACTATTAAGACTGTAACCGATAACATTATATCACTTCTTCACATATGTGTCGATAAAACTTGTTCCAAAAATAAACAAAAACCCTAAGAGACAATGCTCTTAGGGTTAAAAGTTACGGTTCGCTACATTTAAACGGTTAATCGCACGGCGTAAAGCTAATTCTGCTCGCTTATGATCAATATCCTCTTGCTTTGCTTGCAAGCGACGTTCAGCTCGCTCTTTCGCCGCTTTTGCGCGTGCCACGTCAATATCTTCTGCACGTTCTGCCGCTTGCGCCAAAATCGTCACACGATCAGGGCGAACTTCTAAAAAGCCACCGCTCACCGCTACAAGCTCAGTTGCGTTTCCTTTTTTTAAACGAACCGCGCCAATCTCTAGCGGTGCGACCATCGGAATGTGCCCTGGCAACACGCCGAGTTCGCCGCTTTGCGCTTTAGCGCTCACCATTTCCACATCCGCTTCATATACTGGGCCGTCCGGAGTTACGACACTGACTTTAATCGTCTTCATGAAAAAATCCTCCTCGGTCCCTTATTAAACTTCTACGCCCATTTTTCTCGCTTTTTCAATCACTTCTTCAATGCGACCAACTAAGCGGAACGCATCTTCTGGAAGATGGTCATATTTTCCTTCCAAAATTTCTTTAAAGCCACGAACTGTTTCTTTTACAGGTACGTATGAACCTGGCTGCCCTGTAAACTGTTCAGCGACGTGGAAGTTTTGTGATAAGAAGAACTGAATGCGACGAGCGCGATGAACGACAAGTTTATCTTCTTCTGAAAGCTCATCCATACCAAGGATGGCGATAATGTCTTGTAATTCTTTATAGCGTTGCAACGTTTGTTGTACTTTACGAGCAACTTGGTAATGCTCTTCTCCAACAATCTCAGGAGAAAGCGCACGAGATGTTGATGCAAGCGGATCTACCGCTGGGTAAATACCCATCTCAGATAATTTACGCTCTAAGTTCGTTGTCGCATCTAAGTGTGCGAACGTTGTCGCTGGTGCTGGGTCTGTATAGTCGTCCGCCGGTACGTAAATCGCTTGAATCGACGTAACCGAACCGACAGCTGTTGATGTAATACGCTCTTGTAATTGACCCATTTCTGTCGCAAGTGTTGGTTGGTAACCTACCGCTGAAGGCATGCGTCCTAATAGCGCAGAAACCTCCGAACCTGCCTGTGTGAAACGGAAAATGTTGTCGATGAAGAACAATACGTCTTGTCCTTGCTCATCACGGAAATATTCCGCCATTGTTAACCCTGTTAACGCTACACGCATACGTGCTCCAGGTGGCTCGTTCATCTGACCGAATACCATCGCTGTTTTGTTAATAACGCCAGAGTCTTTCATTTCGTGGTACAAGTCGTTTCCTTCGCGCGTGCGCTCACCAACGCCGGCGAATACAGAAATACCACCGTGCTCTTGCGCGATGTTGTTAATTAACTCTTGGATTAAAACTGTTTTTCCTACCCCTGCACCGCCGAACAAACCGATTTTTCCACCTTTAATGTAAGGCGCAAGAAGGTCGACAACTTTAATCCCTGTTTCTAAAATTTCAACTTGTGTAGAAAGTTGTTCGAATTTTGGTGCTGGACGGTGGATTGCATCACGGCGAGCGTCTGCTGGGATTTCTTCTCCTAAGTCAATCGGCTCACCTAGTACGTTGAATACACGTCCGAGCGTGACTTCACCGACAGGAACAGAGATCGGTGCTCCTGTATCGATAACTTCCATTCCACGCACTAATCCGTCTGTCGTTGACATCGCAATTGTGCGTACTGTATCGTCCCCAAGGTGAAGGGCTACTTCTAACGTTAAGTCGATATCGACTTCTTTTTCGTTACGCGCTTTATGTTTAATTTTTAGGGCGTTGTAAATCGCCGGTAAGTGTCCGTCTTCGAACTTGACGTCTACAACAGGACCCATAACTTGAATAACGCGTCCTTTTGCCATCGTTTTCCCTCCTAACTGCTAATCAACCTTATTGCAATGCGTTCGCTCCGGCCACAATCTCTGTAATTTCTTGCGTAATTGCTGCTTGACGGGCACGGTTGTAAGAAAGCGTAAGTGTCCGAATCAATTCTTTTGCGTTGTCTGTTGCGTTTTTCATCGCTGTCATCCGCGCTGCATGTTCGCTCGCTTTCGCATCGAGCAATGCACCGTAAATTAAGCTTTCTGCGTATTGTGGCAACAACACTTGTAAAATTTCTTCTTGTGACGGCTCAAATTCGTATGTCGTTAACTTTTTATCGGAAGCTAAATCCGTTAATGGCAATAGCTTTTTCTCTGTGACATCTTGTTGAATGGCACTGACGAAATGGTTGTAAAACATATACAACTCATCGAACGTACCATCTGCAAACATGTTTACTGTTTTGTTCGCAATTTCTTTAATATCCGCAAATGCCGGTTGGTCTGGCAATCCGGTAATATGTAAAGCTACCGGAATGTTGCGGCGTTTAAAGAAGTTTAAACCGACGCGGCCGATTGCAATAATCGCATATTCCTCCGGCGAACGGTGACGCTCTTGAATCGTTTGAAAAACGGTACGAAGCACGTTGCTATTGTAGGCGCCAGCTAGACCACGGTCAGATGTAATGACCAAATATCCTGTCTTTTTGACTGGGCGCTTTACAAGCATCGGATGAGAAGCGTCGTTGCTACCAAGCGCAACGCTTGCGACGACCTCTTGAATTTTTTCCATATACGGTGCAAACGATCTTGCGTTATGCTCCGCACGGTTTAATTTCGATGCCGAGACCATCTCCATCGCTTTTGTAATTTGGCTCGTCTTTTTTGTCGTGTTAATGCGCGCTTTTATATCGCGTAACGATGCTCCCAAAGGTTTCACCACCTTTTTCGCTCAATTGTTGAAAGGGGGGGGCGGAACAGCTTAACTGCTCCGCTTACGTTTCTTACTCCGATACGACAAACGTCTTTTTGAACGCTTCAATTGCTTTGTTGAAGTCTTCTTCGTTTGGAAGATCGCCTGTTGTACGAATGTGTTCCATTAATTTTTGGCCGTTTTCGTCTTTATCTAACCATGCATGGAACTCTTTCTCAAAGCGACGAATATCTTCGACTGGAATATCATCTAAGAACCCGCGCGTTAAGGCGTAAATAATCGCCACTTGCTTTTCCACTGGTAGCGGCTCGTGTAAACCTTGTTTCAACACTTCAACTGTGCG
This sequence comes from Anoxybacillus flavithermus, assembly GCA_002243705.1. GTDB lineage: Bacteria > Bacillota > Bacilli > Bacillales > Anoxybacillaceae > Anoxybacillus > Anoxybacillus flavithermus. The sequence continues at coordinate 669,061 of CP020815.1, read as the reverse complement.
CGCACCGCGAGCGAGTTTTGCTTGTGTCGCTTTATCAAGATCTGAACCGAATTGCGCGAACGCCTCTAACTCACGATATGCCGCTAAGTCTAGACGCAACGTACCTGATACTTTTTTCATCGCTTTAATTTGTGCGGCTCCACCGACGCGCGATACGGAAAGACCGGCGTTAATCGCTGGGCGCACGCCTGAGAAGAACAAATCAGACTGCAAGAAAATTTGTCCGTCTGTAATGGAAATGACGTTCGTTGGAATGTATGCTGAAATGTCGCCCGCTTGCGTCTCAACGAAAGGCAACGCTGTTAACGAACCCGCCCCTTTTGCATCGCTTAATTTTGCTGCGCGCTCAAGCAAGCGAGAATGTAAGTAGAATACGTCACCCGGATACGCTTCACGACCTGGCGGACGGCGTAATAGTAGCGAAAGCTCACGATAAGCTGCCGCTTGTTTTGATAAATCATCATATACAACGAGAACGTGTTGTCCTTTGTACATGAAGTATTCGCCCATCGTTACGCCCGCATATGGCGCTAAGAATAAAAGCGGAGCTGGTTGTGACGCAGACGCTGTAACGACGATTGTGTAATCTAATGCTCCATATTTACGCAACGTTTCAACGACGTTACGAACGGTTGATTCTTTTTGTCCGATCGCCACATAAATACAAATCATGTTTTTACCTTTTTGGTTGATGATTGTATCTACCGCAACGGACGTTTTACCTGTTTGACGGTCTCCGATAATTAACTCACGCTGACCGCGACCGATTGGCACAAGCGCGTCAATCGCTTTAATTCCCGTTTGTAATGGCTCATGAACAGATTTACGGTCCATGACGCCAGGCGCTGGGCTTTCAATCGGGCGAGTTTCTGTCGTTTCGATTGGACCAAGCCCGTCAACTGGTTGACCTAATGGGTTTACGACACGACCGATTAACGCTTCACCGACTGGCACTTCCATAATGCGACCTGTACGACGTACTTCGTCGCCTTCTTTAATGCCTGTGTACGGTCCTAAAATAACGATACCGACGTTGTTTTCTTCTAAGTTTAGCGCCAATCCCATGACGCCGTTGGCAAACTCAACAAGCTCTCCTGACATGACGTTGTCGAGGCCATGAGCACGAGCGATTCCGTCACCGACTTGAATGACTGTGCCGACATCGCTCACTTCGATTTCAGACTGATAGTTTTCGATTTGCTTTTTTATCAGCGCGCTAATTTCTTCCGCTTTGATGCTCATGCATTTCACCCCTATCTATAAATGTTAGCGAGTTAACTGTCGCTGTAATCTTGCTAATTTTCCACTGACGCTTCCGTCGAAAATGCGGTTTCCGATGCGCACTTTGACGCCACCAATCACATCTTTATCGATGATGTTTGTGATGCGAAGCGTATCGACGCCGACTTTTTTCGCAAACACGTCTGCAAGCGCATTCGTTTCATCTTCCGTCAACGGACGAGCGGAATAAACGATCGCCTCAGCTACACCGCGCGCTTCATTAGCTAGCGCAATAAACGCATCAGCTAAATCGTTGACGATGTCGATGCGATGGCGATCTAAAAGCAACATGAGCGTATGTTGCAACACCGTCGAAATGTTTGCAAATGCTTCTTGAACGAGCGCTTTCTTTTTCGCTAGCGCAATTTTTGGATGGTTTAACACAGAAAGAAGCGTCTCATTTTGTGCAAACACTTGTTTAACGACGCGAAGTTCTTGTTCGAGCTGATCAAGAAGCTGTTGTTCTTTCGCAATTTCAAAAAGTGCCGACGCATATCGTTTCGCTACGACTTGTTTGTTCATCGGCTTTCTCCTACCTCTTGAATGTACTCGTTAATCAGCTTCGCTTGATCTTGTTCGCTCAACTCTTTTTCAATGACTTTTGATGCAATAAGTACGGATAACGAAGCGACTTGTTGACGCAACGCCGCCATCGCTTGTTCTTTTTCTTGTGCGATTTCTTTTTTCGCCGCTTCTTTTAGGCGCTCTGCTTCTTGGCGAGCGGCTTGAATGATTTGTTCTTTTTGTTCTTCGCCGAGTTTGCGAGCTTCTTCGATGAGCGCTTGCGCTTCTTGGCGTGATTTTTTCACTAATTCACGTTGCTCTTCCGCAAGCTTTTTCGCTTCTTGATGATGCTTTTCTGCTTGCTCAATTTCGTTCGCAATATGCTCTTCACGTTGTTTCATGACGCCCATTAACGGACCGAACGCATATTTACGAAGCAAAAACATGAGCAATAAGAACATGACTAATTGGAACACAATATCGCCGCCGTTGAATCCATGTCCACCAGCGCCTAATACAAACATGTTTACCACCGCGCGTTTCACTCCCTTCAAAAATCGCCCGAATGATCGGAACGTGTGCGTACGAACATAAAGGAATGGCGAAGGTTCTCATGGAATGATCTTCGCCATTGTTGAACGAGTTTCGTTTCCGTATGCAGTTATAGATCGTCTCGAACGAGCGCTCAGTTCTAGCGACCTTGAACCATGAACGCGATAACAACCGCGATGATTGGAATCGCCTCGACTAACGCTACCCCAATGAACATTGTTGTTTGTAACATACCGCGCGCCTCTGGTTGACGTGCAATTCCTTCTACTGTACGAGATACGATTAAACCGTTACCAATACCGGCACCAAGTGCCGCTAAACCAATTGCAATTGCAGCTGCTAATACACCCATTTGAAAAGTCCTCCTTCAATTTTTTATGTTGAAATGAATGTGTATGAAGATTAATGGTCATGACTCACTTTGTGTGCCATATAAACCATTGTTAACATTGTGAAAATGAACGCTTGGATGGCGCCGACGAAAATACTGAATCCTTGCCATGCGATCGTTGGAATGATCGCCGCAATCGTTCCGCCGACTCCTGTCGCTAAACTTCCCGCTAAGAGCGCTAATAAAATTTCACCCGCAAAAATGTTTCCGTATAAACGGAGACCGAGCGTTAATGTGTTCGCAAACTCTTCAATGATTTTGAGCGGGAACAAAATTGGCATCGGGCTAACGAACCCTTTTGCATATTCTTTAAAGCCGTTAAGTTTGATGCCGTAGTAGTGCGATAACGCCACAACCATCGTTGCCAACGTTAACGTCACAACCGGGTCAGCTGTTGGGGATTTCCACCACAACTTATTGTCAATGACGACTGAAAACGGCAGACCGAGCATGTTCGCTACAAAAATGTACATAATGAGCGTCATGCCAAGCATATGAAAGCGTCCGCCCGTTTTCCAATCCATGTTGCTTTTAATGATGCCTTTGACAAAATCCATGACCCATTCAAGGAAGTTTTGCATGCCCGTTGGCTTCATCGCTAAGTTGCGTGTTGCTAATACGGCAATGACAAACACAATAACGGATGTAACCGTAATCATTAATACGTTGGCTAAGTTAAATGTTAAGCCAAACCACGTGTATAAAGGAGCTTCGTGATGCATCTGTACTCACCTCTCTTCCCCTTTTGTTTTTTGGAAAAAGAAATCTATTATAATGACAATATAAGATGTCATTAATCCCAATACGATCCACCCAACAGAAAACTGCTCTGGCCAGCGAAAAGCAATAAAAACAGCGAACGCAGCCGCAGCCATGCGCGACATCATGCCGAGCGAGCGCGCTTTTTGTCCAGACGCAACCGCTTGTCCAAATCGCTCCACTTTCCGTACCATCGTCCAACCGTTATACAGGCTGATAACCGTTCCGAGAAACAAACTTGAAAACGCTTGCGAATAAGGCGTAAACGCCCAGCCAAGCACGTAAACCGCCAGCAAGTATAGTATGTATGATTTGTGACGTCGCCAGTGTTGCTGTAGCTCGTTCATTTTTCCTCTCCTGAAAAAAATGAGCGAATGAGGCGAATCATCGCATAAATACCAGCCGCCAAACCGAGAAGCAAACCGACAATTAAAAATAGCGGTTCGGTGCCAAAGCGTTCGTCGACAAACCGTCCTCCAAAAATCCCAACTAAGACAGAACCGACAAGTTGAGAGGAGATGGCTGTCATCAAACCGATCGCTCGAAACGGATGGCGTTCATGTCGTCGCATACGAAAGCCTCACTTTTCATTTTCAGAATTTACTGTATTTTTAAAAAGGTTATCCTTACCCCTTTGTAAGCATACAATAGTGAAAACACGATGTCAATGTGTTCGGTCACAAAAACAGGGAAAATTTTTGGAAAGAAAAAGGGATGCGTCATGACATCCCTTTTTCGTGTTGAAATGGCGTTGGCGGGGCATCGCTTTGTTTGAAATAGTAGCGAATGGCTTCGACAATCCGCTTTGATGCCCATCCATCACCGTACGGGTTTGACGCTTTCGCCATTTGCTCATACGCTTTTTCGTCTGTTAATAATTCACTTGCTAGCGTATAAATCGTTTGTTCATTCGTTCCAGCTAGCTTGAGCGTTCCTGCTTCAATGCCTTCTGGCCGTTCCGTTGTATCGCGCAGCACGAGGACAGGTACACCAAGCGAAGGGGCTTCTTCTTGCACGCCGCCTGAGTCCGTTAAAATGATATGTGCTCTTGCCGCAAAGTTGTGGAAGTCGATCACATCTAACGGCTCAATTAAATGAATACGTTCATCGTTTCCTAATATGTCGTTCGCTAACTCGCGCACGACAGGATTTAAGTGAACAGGATACACAACTTGCACATCATCATAATCTTCTACAAGCCTTTTGACCGCACGGAACATATTTCGCATCGGTTCACCAAGGTTTTCACGACGATGCGCTGTCAATAAAATCATGCGGCTTCCCGCAACTTTTTGTAAAATCGGATGCGTGTACGATTCACGCACCGTTGTTTTTAATGCATCAATCGCCGTATTCCCTGTAATGAAAATCGCGTGTTCTGGTTTATTTTCCGTGCGCAAATTTTCAGCTGCTTTCGCGGTCGGAGCGAAATGCAAATCAGCTAATACGCCCGTCAATTGTCGATTCATTTCTTCTGGAAACGGCGAGTATTTGTTCCACGTTCGAAGTCCTGCTTCCACGTGCCCGACAGCAATTTGGTTGTAAAATGCCGCTAGACTCGCGACAAAGGTCGTCGTCGTGTCACCATGGACAAGCACGATGTCAGGTTTTACTTTTTTCATCACATCGTCTAAACCAGCGAGCGCCCTTGTCGTAATATCGACAAGCGTTTGACGCTCTTTCATAATGTTTAGGTCGTAATGTGGTTGAATGCCAAAAATATCGAGCACTTGGTCAAGCATTTGGCGATGTTGTGCTGTCACTGTTACAATCGACTCAATATCTTCATATTTTTGCAATTCTAACACGAGCGGAGCCATTTTAATCGCTTCCGGTCTCGTCCCAAAAATCGTCATCACTTTTCGTTTGTTCATTACGCCCACCTTACTTCGTTCCGAATAGACGGTCGCCAGCATCGCCAAGACCTGGTACGATATAGCCGTGATCGTTTAATTTTTCGTCTAATGCGGCAATGTAAATGTCGACATCTGGATGCGCTTGTTGTACCGCTTCGACTCCTTCTGGCGCGGCGATTAAACACATAAACTTAATGTTTTTCGCCCCGCGTTTTTTGAGCGCATGAATCGCCTCAACAGCTGATCCCCCTGTCGCAAGCATCGGATCGACAACAATGAAGTCGCGCTCTTCGACATCTGTCGGAAGCTTCACGTAATATTCAACCGGTTTTAACGTCTCTGGGTCGCGATATAAGCCGATATGTCCGACTTTGGCTGCCGGAATAAGCTTTAAAATGCCGTCCACCATTCCGATTCCTGCACGTAAAATCGGGATAATCCCTAGCTTTTTGCCTGCGATGACTTTCGCTTTCGCTTTGCTAACAGGCGTTTCAATGTCAACTTCTTGAAGCGGCAAGTCGCGCGTAATTTCAAACGCCATAAGCGTCGCCACTTCTTCGACAAGCTCGCGAAACTCTTTTGTTCCTGTATGTTTGTCGCGGATGTATGTAAGCTTATGTTGAATTAACGGATGATCAAATACGTACACTTTACTCATGTCAGTCGCCCCTTTTTGTAATATGCATTCTTGTAAATTTTACATAAAAACAACGGATGATTCAACTGAAGAAAAGGTGCCCCTTTCGTTTGGGACACCTTTATTATTATACGTATAATGGGAACTTTTCCGTTAATGCAGCAACGCGACGGCGCGCTTCGTCTAACTTTTGTTCATCGTCTTTATGTTTGAGCGCAATCGAAATGATGCGCGCAATTTCATCCATTTCTTCAAGCCCGAAGCCACGGCTTGTTACCGCCGCTGTACCGATGCGAATGCCGCTTGTGACAAACGGACTTTCTGGGTCATATGGAATCGTGTTTTTATTGACTGTAATACCGATCTCATCAAGCACTTTTTCAGCCACTTTTCCTGTTAATCCGATAGAACGGAGGTCAATGAGCAATAAATGGTTGTCCGTTCCGCCAGAAACGAGTGTAAATCCTTCTGCTACGAGCGCTTCCGCTAAACGTTTCGCATTGTTTACAATGTTTTGCGCATACGTTTTGAAATCGTCTTGTAACGCCTCACCGAGCGCCACAGCTTTAGCTGCGATAACATGCATAAGCGGGCCGCCTTGAATGCCTGGGAAAATCGCTTTGTCAATTTGTTTAGCAAACTGCTCTTGGCATAAAATCATGCCCCCGCGCGGACCGCGCAACGTTTTATGCGTCGTTGTCGTTACAAAATGGGCATACGGAACAGGATTTGGATGCAATCCTGCCGCGACAAGTCCTGCGATGTGGGCCATATCGACCATGAAATAGGCGCCTACTTCATCAGCGATTTCACGAAACTTTGCAAAGTCAATCGTGCGCGGATATGCGCTTGCTCCAGCAACGATTAATTTCGGTTTATGCTTTAATGCTTTTTCACGAACGTCATCGTAATTAATACGGTGCGTTTCTGGGTCAACGCCGTATTCAATGAAATTGTATTGGATACCGCTAAAGTTTACCGGGCTTCCGTGCGTTAAATGCCCACCATGCGATAAGTTCATGCCAAGCACAGTATCCCCATGTTGTAAAATTGTAAAATATACCGCCATATTCGCTTGCGCTCCCGAGTGTGGTTGAACATTTGCATGTTCCGCTCCGAACAATTGTTTTGCACGTTCGCGCGCAAGCTCTTCCACGACGTCAACATGTTCACAACCGCCGTAATAGCGACGGCCTGGATATCCTTCAGCATACTTGTTCGTTAATACTGATCCTTGCGCTTCCATCACCGCTTCGCTAACGAAGTTTTCTGATGCAATTAATTCAATTTTCGTTTGTTGTCGTTTCAATTCATCTTGAATAGCTTGAAATACTTGCGGATCTTGCTGTGACAAGCGACTCATTGACAATCCTCCCCTAAAGTGTGAATATTCTTTTTTATCTTAACACATTTTCAAATGAAAAAGTGAACAAATTTAACCGATCGAACATGATTTGTTCGCCTTTTCTTCTGAATAGACGGCGCGTTCGCCTCCGATGAGCTTCGGTCTCGTTTTCGCAAATGTAACGATCGCATGTCCGATTTGCTTAATCGATGTGCGGACAGGAACCGCCACATGTTTTAAATGCATACCAATTAATGTAGCACCGATATCAATGCCAGCATCTGCTCGAATATGTTCAACGACAACAGGATCATGAAGTTGCGTATATGCGTATGCCGCCATTGCGCCACCAGCATTGCGAACAGGAATGACGCTCACAATTTCCAACTGCTTTGTCACAGCGGTTTGTCGTTCCACTACTAATGCCCGGTTTAAATGTTCACAACATTGAAACGCAAGCTGCACCCCTGTTTCATCGCGCCATTGTTTCAGTTCTTGAAACAACATCGCCGCTACTTCCATCGTTCCGGCTGTTCCGATTTTTTCTCCGATGACTTCACTTGTACTGCAACCAATGACGACAACGTCATGATTCGTTAGCGGTACTTGCGCACGAAACTCAGCAAGCGCCTTTTGCCATTGACTACGCCATTGTTCCATGTTCGTCACGATGACACCACCTTTATTGCTCGTTTTCATAAGCGGAAATTTTTTGAATGCGTTTTTCGTGACGCCCCCCTTCAAATGGGGTTGTCAGCCATACTTTGGCAATTTCGCGCGCCAATCCCGGTCCGATGACGCGCTCGCCCATCGCTAATATATTGCTGTCGTTATGTTCACGCGTCGCTTTTGCACTAAATACGTCATGAACGAGCGCACAACGAATGCCTTTCACTTTATTCGCGGCAATGCTCATACCGATCCCTGTTCCACAAATTAAAATACCGCGGTCAAATTCACCGTTCGCTACTTTTTGTGCGACCGGCAATGCGTAATCTGGATAATCGACCGACGTTTCACATTCACACCCAAAGTCTGTATATTCAATTCCCATTTCATCCATGAGTTTTTTAATTTCTTCGCGAATACGAATACCACCATGGTCTGATGCGATTGCTACTTTCACGTTTGAACCCCTCCTTATCGTTATAAAGAAAAAACCGTCTCTCTTCATTTTAACGGGTCGAGACGGTCTTTTCATCATTTATTATGCTTATAAACGAAAACGGGCAATCGTTTGTTTTAATTTTTCTGCTTGCTCACCAAGTTCTGTTGCTAGTTCGCGCACGCTTTCGATGACCGCGGTTTGCTCTTGCGTCGCTGCTGTCACTTCTTCCGCCCCAGCGGATGTTTGTTCGGCAATGGCAGCCACTTCTTGCGATTGAACAGATGTTTGTTGAATGTATTTCGTTTGTTCATCAACAAGTTGCGCAATTTGTTTGACCGCATCTGCTACTTCATGAATGGATGCACTCATGTGCGAAATTGCTTCATTTGTTTCGTTTCCTTTTTTCGCTTCATCATTTGCTTTTTTCACTTGCTCCGTAATTTGGCTAACGACGTTGGCTACTTCATGTTGAATGTTTTGAACGAGCTCGGAAATGCCTTGTACCGCCTTAGCACTTTCATCCGCTAACTTTCTTACTTCTTCCGCAACAACCGCAAAACCTTTGCCGTGCTCGCCAGCACGCGCTGCTTCAATCGAAGCGTTTAATGCGAGTAAATTCGTCTGTCCTGCAATATCCCCAACAAGCGAAATAATTTGTCCGACTTCTTTCGCATGATCTTCTAAACGTCGCACGACATGTAGCGACGCTTCGTTGTTTTTCGCTAATTGTTGAATGCCAGCGATGAGCGAACCGATGACACGACGGCTTTCTTCGAGTTTTGCAACCATCTCGGTCGACAGTTTTTCCGATTGCATCGCTTTTTGTTGTACGTTTCCTGCGATCGCTAACACATCTTCTACTGCTTCTGCTGTCGTTTGCATCGCCACCGCGGAATTATCCGCTCCTTTTGAAATTTCATCAATCGTGCGCGCGATGTTTTCCGCCTGTTCCGCGGCGATGCGAGACACGTTTGTCATCTCGACAACTTTTTCATTCGTGTGGGCAAAATTTTGTTGAATGCTTTGCACCATGTCGCGTAAACTGCGCAACATATCGTTAAACGCAAGCGCAAGCGAACGAATTTCATCATCCGACTTTGGCACAGGTACATCTTGTCCAATTTCCCCTTCTGCTGCTTTTAACGCCGCTTGTTCAAGTTGAGAAAGCGGTTTCGTTATAAAACGCGCCGCATAATACGCCAATACACCAGACCAAAATATACCGAGTAGCAGTGTGACAATCGTAAACGTGTTCTTTCCAAACGGAAGCCATTGTTTGACGTAGTCATAGAGCACATAAATGTAAAAGGCGCTCGTTGAGTACGTAATGATTGCTAATACCGTTGTGAAAATGGCTAGCTTTTTTTGTAAGCTAAATGTGTATTTTCCCCCCATCATGTATCCCCCTTGCTTTATAGCTTTTCATGTAGCTTTTCAATTGCTTGTTCGAGCTCATCGCGCGTTTGACGATACACGTCAATGGAGCCACCAAATGGATCGATAACGTCTTTACTGTCACCAAGAAATTCGTGCAACGTAAACGTTTTTCCTTCTGCTTCCGGAAAACGAGACAACACATGTTGCTTGTGACTTTCGGTCATCGTCAATACATACGTTGCCCAGTCAATATGTTCTTTTGTTAGCAACGAAGCACGATGGTCGACATCGATCCCTTTTTCAGCGAGCACCGCTTTCGCATGTTGTGACGCATCGCTCCCCTCAAACGCAAAAACGCCAGCTGACCTCACTTGTACGTGTGGCAGTTGTTTATGTCTAAGTAGCGCCTCCGCCATCGGACTTCGACACGTATTTCCTGTGCATACAAACAAAACGTTCGTTTGACTCACCATTCACACCTCGCATCATTTCCCACATGTTTACTATTATTATAAAGCAAACCGTAAGACAAAATATAGAGCAAAAAAGAAAAAAGAACTGGAAACGTCCCAGCTCATATAGGAAATAATAGTTTACATGCAAATAAAAGCAAAATGGCACCACCTAACGCTTCGCTATATGTACCTAACCAACGTTGAAAGCGACGCCCAAGAAGCAACCCTATCCACGTTAACACCATGCTCGTCAATCCGAATGCAGTCACGGCGAGCACCATTTCCACCCCATAAATCCCTAAACTTAACCCGACAGAAAAACTGTCGAGGCTAACGCTAAACGCAAATAAAAACAAACCGATGCCAACAGGCCTCAGCCAACGTTCTTGTTCATGCTGAAAGGAAGCGATGACCATTTGCACACCGAGAATAAACAACAATGCTCCTCCGATATATGTCGCTGCATGCCCTAATTGAATAGATAACAACCGACCGATCGTCATCCCAGCTAAAGGCATGACAACATGAAAAAAACCTACCGTTGCTCCAATATAGGCAATTTGCTTCAAACGAAGCTGAAGCAATCCCATGCCGAGGCTGACTGAAAATGCATCCATCCCCAACGCAAATGCCATCATCGCTAATGTGATCATCTCCCCAATCATACAAATTCCTCCTTAGGACGTGCCCTCACGTTAACATATGCACGCGCTAAGGAGTTTAGACGTCATTTTTCCATCATTTGTTCATGCCCTGCTGCTTTTAATAGACGATTCATAATAGCGACTCCAATTCCTTCGTTCGGAAACGCCTCGCTATAAATCATATCGACATTCGTTTGATCGAACGTTCGTAACGCATCATATAGCTGTTGAGCGACCGTGCGTAAGTCGTCGCGTCGTCCACAAGGAATGACAACGTCTGCTTCATACGTATGACGTCCTTCTTCCGTCGTTAACACACCCACTTTAAAACCGTTGGCACGTTTTTCATTGACAAGCTGTTGTAAAAACGTAGAAGAGCCGTGGACAACAACTAACGGAGCTTTCGGGGCGTAATGTGTATATTTCATGCCAGGAGATTTCGGCACCGCTTCTTTTTCCACAAGCGCACGGTCGATATCCACCACTCCAATCACTTGTTCAATGTCTTCTTTCGTCACACCACCCGGTCTTAAAATGGTCGGGATTTTTGTCGTACAGTCAATGACCGTTGATTCAACCCCAACACCCGTCGGCCCTCCGTCAACAATGGCTGCTATTCGTCCATCTAAATCATCAAGCACATGTTTGGCCGTCGTCGGACTCGGTCTCCCTGAACGATTGGCACTCGGTGCTGCGATCGGAAGCCCGCTTGCTTTGATAAGCGCAAGAGCGATCGGATGGTTCGGCATGCGCACCGCAACCGTATTTAACCCTGCTGTTACGCGCGGAGAGACGGCTTCTTTTTTTGGGAGAACGAGCGTTAATGGACCAGGCCAAAAATGCTCTATCAATGTGTATGCAACAGGAGGAATGTCGCAAGCAATATCATGCAACTGCTCTGTTGTCGCAATGTGAACAATAAGTGGATTATCGCTCGGTCTCCCTTTCGCTACAAAAATGTTTTCCACAGCTGCTGTGGACATGGCGTTCGCCCCAAGACCATACACCGTTTCTGTCGGAAAAGCAACAAGCTCGCCTCGTTGTAAATACGCTGCGGCCTGTGCCACTTGTGGACAACTGTTTAACTCATCCACATTTTTATCCACAAAAAACACATGTGTTTTCAATGCTTTCACCTCATATATATTCAAGTTGCTTGTTTATTGATTGACGTTTTACAAGCATTCCAAAGCCACTTCTTTCATGAGTATAAAAGATTCATACAAAATACTCAACAATTGTCCACAAATTGTGGATATGTTGTTCTTTTTTGTTGATAATTTTGTGGATATGTTATTGCATAAGCGTTTTCCATACTTCCACAACGAAAAATTTCACTTCTACTTGCTGTTCATCTTCCACAACGAGCGGTTGTTCAGTCATTTGCTCGATCGGTGTCTCTCGTTCCACTTGTTTTTCCACAGGACGAACGGCTTCACCTGTGGAAAAGTCGAGAAAACAGAGTGGCGGAAACAGGACGCACCACCAATTCGCTCCTTCCCCTTTCCCAAGGGTAATTAATACCGCGTCATATTCTCCAGCTGGATATACATACGAACCGTATATTTTCGTTGGAAATGATACACGCCCAAACGTCACGTTGTACGACTGATTGCTCTTTTTTTCTTGAAGAACACGAGCGACCGTTTGCTCAATGTCGGGCACATGTTGGGCAATAACTTGTTTGGCTTCTTCAAATGTCGTCAAATCGCTTACCCATGTCGTAATTTGTTTATTTACTTCGTCGCGAACTGCACGCTTTAATGCTTGATCTTCCGGCGAATCGCTATTTGCTAAAATGCGCAACCGTACCGCTTCGTTTGGAATCACAACATCGCTTTGCGCCTCTGTTTGTTGGCTATACATCGTCACAAGCGCACCGATCATAATCATTGTTATATATAAAATAATCACGTATTTATTCATCGTTTATCTCCCCTTTCTTGTTATGCAGTGTAACCAGAAAAGGAGTTTGATAAACTATGAAAATGAAAAAATATAAAAAAGCTTCCGATGTTACTCGGAAGCGAGATCGGCGATGACGATGCGCTCTTTACTGTTTATGTCAAAAAGAACGTCAACATGCGCGGAAGGAAACGTTTGCTGTAACATCGTTTGTACCGCCTGCCCTTGTCCGTGCCCGATTTCAAATGCAATAAGTGCTTGCGAGGTAACCACGTGTGGCAATTGTTCCATCAAGCGACGATAAAACAACAAGCCGTCTTCGCCACCGACAAGCGCACGAAGCGGTTCTTTTTGTACGACGGGCGATAGCGTTGGAATGTCAGACGCTGGAATGTACGGCGGATTAGAAACGACAACATCCACTTGTATGCCACGGTCGATGATCGGTTGCAGCAAATCCCCTTCGAACCAATGAACGCAAGCGCCAAGCTGATTGGCATTTCGCTTCGCCACTTCCAGCGACGAAGCGGCAATATCAATGCCATACACATGCCACGTTGGCCGTTCTAACGATAACGTAATCGCAATCGCTCCGCTACCTGTTCCGACATCAACGACGGAAAGCGCTTTTTCGGTTGTGCGGGCAAGCACGTGAGAAACGAGCTCTTCTGTTTCGGGACGCGGAATTAATACGTGTTCGTTGACGATAAACGTTCGACCGTAAAACTGTTCATGTCCAATGATATATTGAATCGGGACGTGTTGTAGCGCATGCTTTTTTACGTCTGCCATAAACGTTTGCTTGCTTGCTTCATCCATTGGATCACGCAACGAAGCAAATAGTTGCGCGCGCGTCATTTGTAAGTGGTGGCGCAATAACCATTCGGCAGCCGTTTCTTCCTTCCCGTGCTCTCGGAAAAAAGAAGAAGCCCATTGCAGGACTTCATATATTTTACTGCTCATTGTTCGCTTGCTCCAATTTTTTCGATTGATCGTCTAAAATGAGCGCATCAATAATTTCATCTAACTTTCCTTCTAACACTTGATCAAGTTTTTGAATCGTTAAACCAATGCGATGATCGGTGACGCGATTTTGCGGGAAGTTGTACGTGCGAATGCGTTCAGAACGATCGCCTGTTCCGACTGCCTGTTTGCGCGTTTGGTCGTACTCGGCGCGCGCTTCTTGTTGGTATTTATCGTAAATGCGCGCACGCAATACTTTCATCGCTTTTTCTTTATTTTTAATTTGCGATTTTTCGTCTTGGCACGATACGACGATTCCTGTTGGGATGTGCGTTAAACGAACCGCTGACATCGTCGTATTGACGCTTTGTCCACCCGGACCGCTTGAAGCAAACGTATCAACGCGAATATCTTTTTCGTTAATTTCAATTTCGATTTCTTCCATCTCTGGCAAGCACGCAACTGTCGCTGTCGATGTATGAATGCGTCCGCCTGATTCCGTCTCTGGCACCCGTTGAACGCGATGGGCACCGTTTTCAAATTTTAATTTTGAATATGCCCCTTTTCCTTGAATCATAAAGATGATTTCTTTGTAGCCACCAAGTCCTGTCGGATGTGCTTCAATCACTTCTGTTTTCCATCCTTGCGACTCCGCATAGCGCGTGTACATACGGTATAAGTCACCTGCAAAAAGCGCAGCTTCCTCTCCACCTGCCGCTCCGCGAATTTCCATAATGACGTTTTTATCGTCGTTCGGATCTTTCGGAAGCAACAATACTTTTAATTTTTCAACAAGCTGTTCTTCGCGCTCCTCTAGCTCACTAATTTCCTCTTTCACCATGTCGCGCATGTCCGGATCAAGCTTTTCTTCCAACATCGCTTTCGCATCTGCCAATTGCTCACGCACCGATTTATATTCGCGATACGTTTGAACCGTTTCTGCTAAATCGGATTGTTCTTTTGAATAATCACGTAATTTTTTTGGATCATTTAATACTTCTGGATCCATTAATAGTTCATTTAATTTTTCATAACGGGCTTCTACCGCCTCTAAACGATCGAACATTTTTCTCACCTCGACTTTTCATTATATCATAAACGATCATACGAAAAAACTCGCCCTTATGGACGAGTCGCCGTTTCTGTACTTGTTTTCTTTTTCGCTGGATGATCAGGCACTTCATGATGATGACGACAACGTGGCTCGTACGATTCGCTCGCTCCGATTAAAATGACGGGATCGTAATAAGACGCCGGACGACCGTTAATGAGCCGCTGCGTGCGCGAAGCAGGAGAGCCGCAGACAGTACAAACAGCTTGCAACTTCGTCACCGATTCAGCGATAGACATTAACGTTGGGACAGGCCCAAAAGGTTCCCCACGAAAATCTTGATCTAAACCAGCGACAATGACGCGATATCCTTCGTCTGCGAGCTGCTGAACAACGTCAACGACATGCTCGTCAAAAAATTGCACTTCATCAATTGCGACCACATCTGTATGCGTTGTAATATGCTTTCGGATGTCCGACGCACACGATACCGGAATGGCGATGACAGATGTACCATTATGTGAAACGACAGCTTCTTCGCTATATCGGTTGTCGATGGCTGGCTTAAACACTTTCACTTCTTGTTTTGCGAACTGTGCGCGACGTACGCGGCGAATAAGCTCCTCTGATTTTCCTGAAAACATACTGCCGCAAATGACTTCGAGCCAGCCGGATTGCTTCATAACATACATCAGGGCGTCCCCTTTCTTTCAAGCTTTCATAAGAAAAGCGCAAAGCGCCCGCGCCTATCGGCGAAGAGCGCACAAGCCCCACCGAGGAGAGTTCGAACCAAGCAGTCGCTTGGTTCTGCGTGGGTAACATCACTGAATTATCTCAATGTGTCGCCGCCGCAGTGTGGGGCGGAGCGCATCACACCGATGGCGCTTGGAGCTAGACAACGCTCCACCTAATCGTAAAATTTTATACTCTCCTGTCTTACGAAAAAAACAGGCAAGTGAAAAATGTTCGCTTGCCTGTTTTCATGACATACGGATTACTTAAGGCCGTATTTTTTGTTAAATTTATCAACACGTCCTGCAGCAGAAGCGAATTTTTGACGTCCTGTGTAGAATGGATGGCACGCTGAGCAAATTTCTACGCGCACTTCGTCTTTAACAGAACCGCTCTCAAACTCGTTTCCACACGCGCATTTAACCATCACTTTTTTATAGTTTGGATGGATTCCTGCTTTCATCTCATTTCATCTCCTTCCGCCCTGAATCTTTTCGAAACAGAGTTTATATGCAATGAAAAACACACATGATAAAATTATAACAACCGCCTCGCTGTTTTGCAACTATCCATTTATAACCGTTTTAAATTTCCGGCTGTTTTCCACTCTTCGTCTAACATCGCAAAAAACTCTTCATTCGTTTTCGTTTGCTTTAGTCGGTGAATAAATCGTTCAATAAAGTCTGGCGTATCCGACATCGTCTTGCGAATCGCCCACAATTTTTCTAAATGTTCTCTCGGAATTAACAATTCTTCTTTTCGTGTACCTGAACGACGAATGTCAATGGCAGGGAAAATCCGTTTTTCCGCTAATGAGCGATCAAGATGAAGTTCCATATTTCCTGTTCCTTTAAATTCTTCGTAAATGACATCATCCATGCGCGACCCTGTATCAACAAGAGCGGTCGCTAAAATCGTTAAACTGCCACCTTCTTCAATGTTCCGCGCCGCTCCGAAAAACCGTTTCGGACGGTGGAATGCAGCCGGATCAATTCCTCCCGAAAGCGTTCGTCCACTTGGCGGAATGACTAAGTTGTATGCGCGCGCTAAACGCGTAATACTATCCATTAAAATGACGACGTCACGTTTATGTTCAACAAGGCGCATCGCGCGTTCAAGCACAAGCTCCGCCACTTTAATATGATTTTCTGGCACTTCATCAAACGTCGAGCTCACGACATCAGCCGATACGGAACGTTCAATATCCGTCACCTCTTCTGGGCGCTCATCAATGAGTAAGACGATGAGCTCAACATCTGGGTGATTTGTTGTAATGCTGTTGGCGATTTCTTTTAACAACATCGTTTTTCCCGCTTTTGGAGGCGCGACAATTAAACCGCGCTGACCGAATCCAATCGGAGCGATTAAATCGATGAGGCGAGTCGATAGCTTGTCCGGTGTCGTTTCGAGCTTCATTTGTCGGTTTGGATAAAGCGGCGTAAGCGCTGGGAAGTGAACGCGCTCTTTTGCGATTTCTGGGTCTTCTCCGTTTACAGCTTCAACATGTAGCAGACCGAAATATCGTTCGTTTTCTTTTGGAGGGCGTACTTTTCCTGATACTTTATCACCGTTGCGCAAATCAAAGCGGCGAATTTGCGATGCGGAAATATAAATATCTTCCGAACTCGGGGAATAGTTAATTGGACGTAAAAAACCAAATCCTTCTGATTGAATAATTTCAAGCACACCTTCCATGAAAAAGAGGCCGTCTTGTTCCGCGCGCGCTTTTAAAATGGCAAAAATCAATTCTTTCTTTGTCAGTTTACTGTAATACGAAATTTTGTATTGGCGAGCTAACTCATATAGCTCTTTAATCGTCATATTTTCCAGCGTTGCAATCGTTAAATCTCCTAACTCCATACTTACACCACTCTTTTATTTAATTTTCATGAATTGCACTTTTGGATGGAAACAGCGAAGATGAAAAGATGATTACGAGAAGAAACGTAACATGACTATTTTACCCTTTTTTTATGTTGTCAATCAATAGAAAAAGAGCGAGAGCGCAAAAAGTTCGCGCATCTCGCGATTATTTAATGACGAGATTCGGTTTTTTCTTTAAGCTATGACGCCCTTCAATGAAACGAACTGTGCCAGATTTCGCCCGCATAACGACAGAGTGCGTCTCCCCGTATGCGCCTTTAAATTGCACACCCCTTAACAACTCTCCATCTGTCACACCTGTCGCAGCAAAGATGGCATCGTCCCCTTTCACGAGATCTTCCATGCGCAATACACGGTTCACATCTAGCCCCATTTTTTTGCATCGCTCTAGCTCTGCATCGTTTTGTGGCAATAGCTTCCCTTGTATTTCCCCGCCGAGACATTTCAGCGCGACAGCCGCCAACACCCCTTCTGGCGCGCCTCCTGAACCAAATAAAATATCTACACCTGTATGGTCAAACGCTGTATTAATGGCAGCAGCGACGTCACCGTCATTGATGAGCTTAATACGTGCTCCCGCCTCGCGCAATTCCGCAATAATGCGTTCGTGGCGCGGGCGATTTAAAATAATGGCTACAACGTCCTCAATATCTTTGTTTTTCGCTTTCGCTACCGCTTTTAAATTATCGATAATCGGAGCATTGATATCAACCATGCCGACCGCTTCCGGACCAACAGCAATTTTATCCATATACATATCTGGCGCATGAAGCAAGTTACCATGATCCGCCACAGCGACGACCGCTAACGCATTCCAGCCACCAGAGGCGACAATGTTTGTTCCCTCAAGCGGATCGACTGCGACATCGACGCGCGGGCCGTAACCGTTGCCAAGCTTTTCCCCAATGTATAACATCGGTGCTTCATCCATTTCCCCTTCACCGATGACAACCGTTCCTTTCATCGGGACTGTATCGAATACATCGCGCATCGCAGACGTGGCCGCCTCATCCGCTTCATCTTTTTTGCCGCGCCCCATCCAGCGCGCTGCAGCTAGTGCTGCGGCTTCTGTTACACGGACAAGCTCCATCGATAAACTTCTTTCCATCGTTTCTCCCTCTCCCCTTTGTTGCATTATGTGTTCTTTAGTTGTTCGATTTCTTGCTCGGTCATTTGTTCGCGCCAAATCGTTGCACCAAGATTAGCAAGTTTGTCAACTAAGTTGCTATAGCCACGGTCAATATGTTCCAACCCTGTAATTTCTGTAACCCCTTCGGCCATTAATCCCGCGACCACAAGTGCAGCTCCTGCACGCAAATCAGTTGCGCGCACTTTCGCTCCTTGCAGTTGGGATGGACCTGTAATGATCGCTGAGCGCCCTTCGACTTTTACGTTCGCATTCATGCGCCGCAACTCATCGACATGTTTAAATCGGGCGCTATAAATTGTATCTGTCACAATGCTTGTCCCAGACGCTTTCGTTAATAGTGAAGTGAATGGCTGTTGTAAATCGGTCGGAAAACCAGGGTAGACGAGCGTTTTAATATCGACAGCACGAAGATGTTCTTTCGTCGCAACAAAAATTTGGTCATCGCTCGTTTCGACAACAACGCCCATTTCACGCATTTTTGCAATGACAGCCTCTAAATGTTGCGGAATGACGTTGTCAATAATCATTTCTTTCCCCATAGCCGCACCGATAATCATATACGTTCCCGCTTCAATGCGATCCGGAATAATGGAATGGCGGCAACCGTGCAACTGTTCCACGCCGTCAATACGAATGACGTCTGTTCCTGCCCCTTTAATGCGCGCACCCATGTTTGTCAATAGCGTCGCAACGTCAATAATTTCTGGTTCTTTTGCCGCATTTTCAATAATCGTTCTCCCTTTCGCCAAGACGGCAGCTAACATAATGTTAATTGTCGCCCCCACGCTAACGACGTCCAAATAAATGCGTGCCCCGCGAAGCTCTTCCGCCCGTAAATAAATGGCACCTTGTTCGTTTGTCACTTTCGCCCCAAGCGCCTCAAAGCCCTTGATGTGCTGGTCAATTGGGCGCGGCCCTAAATGGCAACCACCTGGAAGACCGATGACCGCTTTTTTAAACCGTCCAAGCATCGCGCCCATCAAGTAATAGGACGCGCGTAACTTTTTTACTTTTCCGTTCGGCAAAGGCATAGAAACGATATGTGACGGATCGATGACGACTTCGTTTTCATCGAAATGAAAAGCACCGCCAATTTCTTCGATTAATTGTCCGAGCACATGAACGTCTGAAATGTTCGGCAATCCTTCAATGACTACAGGTGAGTTTGCTAAAATAGCGGCTGGAATGAGCGCGACGGCGCTGTTTTTCGCTCCACTAATGCGCACGGAACCTTGAAGGAGGTCACCGCCAACGATTTTTAACTTTTCCATATACGTCTCCCTTCTCGCAAAGCAAGTCATAAAATGCGACGGAAAACTGCTTGATTATTTTTGGTTTGCTTTGTTCCAGTCTGCTAAAAACTTTTCGATGCCTTGGTCTGTTAACGGATGTTTAAATAGTTGCATAAGTACATTGTAAGGAACGGTCGCAATGTGCGCTCCTTTTAATGCGGCTTCTGTCACATGTTGTGGATGACGAATGGACGCAGCGATAATCTCTGTGTCAATGTCGTGAATCGCAAAAATGTTGGCGATCGTTTCAATTAAGTCTAAACCGTTATGACCGATATCATCTAAACGGCCTAAAAACGGCGATACGTACGTCGCACCAGCGCGTGCCGCTAATAACGCTTGGTTAGCGCTAAAGATAAGCGTCACATTTGTTTTAATACCTTTTTCGCTAAACACTTTAACTGCTTTTAGTCCCTCTGGTGTCATCGGCACTTTAATTGTAATGTTTGGGGCGATTTTCGCTAATTCTTCCCCTTCTGCAATCATTCCTTCTGCATCTGTAGCAATGACTTCGGCGCTAACGGAGCCAGAAACGAGAGAAGTAATTTCACGAAGACGATCGTGGAACGATACGTTTTCTTTTGCGACGAGGCTCGGGTTTGTCGTTACTCCCGCTAAAATGCCAAGTTCATGGGCGTGGCGAATTTCATCAATGTTCGCTGTATCAATAAAAAATTTCATAATTTTCAACCTCCTAAACGCTTTCAAAATGGGAATGAAACAAAACCGCCCGCTTCAGCAAGGCTGAAGCGGTGCGGCTTGCATTACAACGCTTTGCCAGAAGAACCGAATTCGCGCATTTTGCCAATCACTGTTTCTTTAATCGCATCGCGGCCAGGGCCGAGGAATTTGCGCGGGTCGTACACTTTTTCATCTTTTGCTAATACTTCGCGCACAACTTTTGTAAACGCCATTTGGTTTTCTGTATTGACGTTAATTTTTGATGTACCAAGCGAAATGGCACGTTGAATTTGCTCTGTCGGAATACCTGTGCCACCGTGTAATACGAGCGGTACACCTGTACGATCACGAATTTCTTCCATCTCTTTAAAACCTAATTTCGGTTCTCCTTTGTATGGACCATGTACAGAACCGAGCGCTGGCGCTAAACAGTCAATGCCTGTGCGCTTCACAAGCTCTTCGCACTCATCTGGATTTGCATAAATGATCCCTTCTGCCACAACGTCATCTTCTTGTCCACCAACTGTTCCGAGCTCCGCTTCAACCGATACGCCACGCGCATGAGCGTACTCGACAACTTTTGATGTAATTTCAACGTTTTCTTCAAACGGATGATGCGATGCATCGATCATGACTGATGTAAATCCAGCATCGATCGCCGCTTTACATTTTTCAAAGCTTGAACCGTGATCAAGGTGAATGGCAACAGGAACAGTAATGTTCATGTCTTCCATTAACCCTTTCACCATGTTCACAACTGTTTTAAAACCGCCCATGTAGCGAGCCGCCCCTTCAGACACACCGAGAATAACAGGAGATTTCTCTTCTTCCGCCGCCGCTAAAATCGCTTGCGTCCATTCTAAGTTGTTAATATTGAATTGACCGACCGCATACTTGCCTGCCAATGCTTGTTTAAGCATTTCCGTCATTGAAACTAAAGGCATCGCTAAATCCTCCTTAAATGTAGCCATAATTCACTATCCGAAAGCGCCTTTCACATGTACAATGGCCAAAATACGACAAATTTATACAAGACGACCTCGAATAGTATGTACATTATAAGAATAACAAACTTTGTTTCCGAACATCAACATTATTCACCGAAACGGACGAAACTTTGTGAAAAAAGTTCAAAAAACTGTCAATGATCAACCGATATATTTTTTGATGGCATCACGCAAGTCGTCTATATCAAAAGGCTTCGCAAAATGCGTCAGCGCACCGAGCTTTTTCGTCTCATGAATCATGTCAAGTTCCCCGTAAGCAGTCATAACGATAACTTTTACGTTTTCATTCATTTCTTTCATCTTTTTTAAAATTTCTACTCCGTCCATCCCCGGAATTTTCATATCCAACAACACTAAATCAGGGGAGTGTTTCGCAAACAAGTCGAGCGCCTGAACAC
The DNA here is from genome assembly GCA_002243705.1 of Anoxybacillus flavithermus. Classification (GTDB taxonomy): domain Bacteria; phylum Bacillota; class Bacilli; order Bacillales; family Anoxybacillaceae; genus Anoxybacillus; species Anoxybacillus flavithermus. The sequence goes on along the minus strand of CP020815.1, from coordinate 647,089 downwards.
CGTTGGCAGCTTGGTACGTCTCATATCCTTCTTTTTTAAATACTTCGTTTAATAAAATACGAATGCCAAATTGGTCGTCCACAATTAAAATCTTCCCCGCCATATCAACACCTCTATTTTCTCTTTTTTCATATGTAAAGCTCCTATTTTTATTATCGTATCATTATTTCGAAATTTTTACCATTTATCCTGCTTCATGTTCGAATTTTGATCATTTTTTTATTTTTTAATATAATGAACACCATAAACAACGTCGCATGAGAAGGGGATTCACCATGTTAAAAATATTATCGACACAGCTTTCTGGAGTGTTTCAACGAATAAGCGCACAAGAAGAGGAGCAGTTTGAAGATGCTGCCCGCTTACTTGCACAAACAGTCATCAGCAATGGAACGATTTTTATTTACGGCATCGATGAAATGGAAGCTGTTGTTGCGGAGGCGCTTTATGGAGCTGAAAAGCTACCAAACGTAAAACGGCTAGATATAAACGAAGTAACAACCGCTGATCGCGTGCTCATCGTTTCACGCTTTTGTACAAATGAAGAAGCGATTCGCATCGCTAAACAACTTCAAGAACAAAACATATGGACGATCGGTATGTCATCCATCGTAGAAGAAACGACACAAACACTTGTTGATTACGTCGACGTGCATATTGATTTATGTTTAAAACAGCCGCTCGTTCCAACAGAAGATGGTACACGCGTTGGCTTTCCTTCTGCGATTGCCGCTTTGTTCGCTTATCATAGTTTAGCGCTCATGACGAAAGACATTATCGATGAGTACGAATAAAAGGATGCCCATTCGGACATCCTTTTCTTATTTTTGTAACGATGCGCGAATAAACTCGCGGAACAGCGGCTGTGGACGCGTTGGACGAGATGTAAATTCTGGATGAAACTGCGCCGCAACAAACCATGGGTGATCTTTCAACTCGATAATTTCGACAAGACGGCCATCTGGGCTTGTACCTGAAAAGACGAAACCATTTTCCTCCATCATCGTGCGGTACTCATTGTTAAACTCATAACGATGGCGATGACGTTCATAAATGACCTCATCTTGATACGCGTCGTACGCTTTCGTTCCTTCCACAAGCTTGCACGGATACAAACCGAGGCGAAGCGTCCCGCCTAAATCTTCAATGTCTTTTTGTTCTGGCAATAAGTCAATAATTGGATGCGGTGTGCTTGGATCGATTTCCGCTGAATGCGCACCTTTTAAGCCGACGACATGACGAGCGAACTCGACAGACGCTAGCTGCATACCTAAACAAATGCCAAGGAATGGGATGCGCTGTTCACGCGCATAGCGAATCGCCTCAATTTTTCCTTCAATACCTCGGTCGCCAAATCCGCCCGGAACGAGAATACCGTTTACCCCTTGAAGCAACTGAGCGACGTTGTTTCGATCGACATGCTCAGAGTTAATCCAACGAATATCGATGTCCGCATCAAAGGCATATCCTGCATGACGTAACGCTTCGACGACAGAAATATACGCATCTTGTAGTTCAACATATTTTCCAACGAGCGCAATCGTCGTTTTGTTTGATAAGTTGCGAACTTTTTCAACAAGCGCAACCCACTCTGTCATATCCGCCTCGTTGCAGTTTAGTTTTAAGTGTTCGCAAACAATTTGATCTAATTTTTGCTCTTGAAGCATAAGTGGTACAGCGTATAACGTATCGGCATCGCGCGCTTCAATAACCGCTTTCGGATCGATGTCGCAGAACAAAGCAATTTTATCTTTCATATCTTGAGACATCGGCATTTCTGTGCGCACGACGATGACGTTTGGCTGAATGCCTAAGCTGCGCAATTCTTTGACGCTATGTTGCGTCGGTTTCGTTTTCATTTCACCTGCCGCTTTAATATACGGCACAAGTGTACAATGAATGTACATCACATTGTCGCGACCGACATCGCTTTTAATTTGACGAATGGCCTCTAAAAACGGGAGAGATTCAATGTCGCCAACCGTTCCACCGATTTCAGTAATAACGACATCTGCATTCGTTTCACGTCCTGCCCTAAACACACGCTCTTTAATTTCGTTCGTAATGTGAGGGATGACTTGTACCGTTCCGCCTAAATAATCGCCGCGACGTTCTTTTTTCAATACGGTGGAATAAATTTTTCCTGTTGTGACGTTGCTGTATTTGTTTAAATTAATGTCAATAAAGCGCTCGTAATGCCCTAAATCTAAGTCTGTTTCCGCTCCGTCATCTGTGACAAACACTTCTCCATGTTGATACGGACTCATCGTTCCTGGGTCAACGTTAATGTACGGATCAAATTTTTGAATGGTCACTTTCAACCCGCGATTTTTTAATAAGCGCCCGAGTGAAGCAGCCGTAATTCCTTTCCCGAGCGATGATACAACGCCACCTGTTACAAAAATATATTTTGTCATGAAACCTTCCCCCTCGATTCATTTGGAATAGTTACAGTGTGCGCGAATTCGGGGAAAAATAAAAACGCTCCGCTTACAAATATGTAAGGGAGCGAACGTATCTCTATGAAAAGAGCCCAAACAGAATTCTACATATATCGATGTAAAAAGTCAAGGTTATAATTCCTCATCTTCTTCTAACTCTAATTCTTCATCGACGACGTCTAACTCTTCATCAATCGGTTCATCGTCTAAATCTAGTTCTTCGTCTAATAAGTCGTCAATCACTTCTTCGTCTTCATCTAATACAAATTCATCATCTAACAACTCTTCATCGTCTAACAATTCTTCATCTAAGTCGTCATATACTAATTCGTCTTCATCGATGATGTCGTCAAAGTCATCAAAGTCATCCGCCACTTTTTTCTTCTTCTTCACGCGTTCTACAGGCACCGCTTCGTCTTCTGTTTGATCATACGGATACCATGAACGTAAGCCCCAAGCCGTTTCCCCAACACAAATAAACCGGCCGTCAACGTTTAAATCTGTATAAAACTGCGCTAGTCGTGCGCTTACTTCACTTTCAGATAGCCCTTTCATCGCGACGAGTTGCTCGACCATCTCTTGAAATGACACCGTCTGTTTTTTCTCACACAATAGCAAATACGCAAGTTCGACGAAAGACATCTCTCGCAATTGTTCTTGAGAGTATTGCTCCAAACTCACTTTCCGCACTCCCTTTCTCCAACGTATGAAAACAACAAAAATCCATACCATTCATTATAAACAAATTCATTTACTTTATGCTAGACGGTTGCCCAAAAAAAATGTCGGGACATCCCCCGACATTACATATTACGGCGATATTGTCCACCGACTTCATACAACGCTTTCGTAATTTGTCCTAAGCTTGCTACTTTGACTGTTTCCATCAACTCAGCAAAAATGTTACCACCGCTTACTGCGACATGTTTTAAACGAGCGAGCGCTGCTTCCACTTCGTCTTTATGTTCTTCATGGAATTTGCGTAAGTTTTCAAGTTGTAATTGCTTTTCTTCGTATGATGCGCGTGCAAGCTGTAGGCTTTCAATTTCTTCTTCAACCGCTGCGTTCGGGTTTAAATATGTGTTTACCCCGATGATCGGTAACTCTCCGCTATGTTTTTTCATTTCATAATACATCGATTCATCTTGGATTTTACCGCGTTGATATTGCATTTCCATCGCACCAAGCACGCCACCGCGCTCATCAAGGCGCTCAAACTCTTTTAATACTGCTTCTTCCACTAAGTCCGTTAGTTCTTCAATGATGAATGATCCTTGTAGCGGATTTTCGTTTTTCGTTAATCCATGCTCTTTTGTAATGATGAGCTGAATCGCCATCGCACGACGAACAGACTCTTCGGTCGGTGTTGTGATCGCTTCATCGTAGGCGTTCGTATGCAATGAGTTACAGTTATCATGAAGCGCCATAAGCGCCTGTAGTGTTGTACGAATGTCGTTAAAGTCAATTTCTTGCGCGTGAAGCGAACGTCCTGATGTTTGGACGTGATATTTCAACTTTTGGCTTCGTTCGTTTGCCCCGTATTTTTCACGCATCGCAACCGCCCAAATGCGTCGGGCTACGCGACCGATGACAGTATATTCTGGATCGAGACCGTTGCTGAAGAAAAATGATAAGTTTGGCGCAAAATCATCGATGTGCATGCCTCGACTTAAATAATATTCCACGTACGTAAAACCGTTTGCTAGCGTAAATGCCAATTGCGTAATCGGGTTTGCGCCTGCTTCGGCAATGTGGTAGCCTGAAATCGACACAGAATAATAGTTACGAACGCGATTGTCAATGAAATATTGTTGAATGTCCCCCATCATACGCAAAGCGAATTCCGTTGAGAAGATGCACGTATTTTGCCCTTGATCCTCTTTTAAAATGTCCGCTTGAACTGTTCCGCGTACTGTCTGCAACGTTTGCGCTTTCACTTGCTCATATTCTTCTTTCGTCAACTTTCGCCCAAGCTCTGCTTCTTTTTTCTCTACTTGTTGATCGATCGCCGTATTCATAAACATCGCTAAAATGATCGGCGCAGGACCGTTAATTGTCATCGATACGGATGTAAGTGGGTCGCATAAATCAAATCCTTTGTACAGCTTTTTCATATCGTCTAACGTACAAACGCTTACGCCGCTTTCGCCAATTTTCCCGAAAATGTCTGGACGTTCATTCGGGTCTTCTCCATATAACGTCACAGAGTCGAAGGCGGTGCTTAACCGTTTTGCCGGATCGTCTTTGCATAAGTAATGGAAGCGCCGATTCGTTCGCTCTGGCGTACCTTCTCCTGCAAATTGCCGCTTCGGATCTTCCTCTTGCCGTTTAAACGGGAACACACCTGCTGTAAACGGGAATACACCTGGCACATTTTCCTTATAAAGCCATCGTAAAATTTCTCCGTAGTCTTTAAACTTTGGTAACGCGACTTTTGGAATGTCTAAACCTGCTAAACTTTTCGTTGTGAGCGGGGTGACAATTTCTTTATCGCGCACTTTCGTCACAAACTCTTTAGCGGCATATTTCTTTTTGACATCTTCCCATGAAGCTAATAGTTTTCTTGACTCTGGCGTTAATTTTTCTTCATATGACCGCTTTGCCTCTTGCAAGGCTGCTAATGCTTGTTCATGATAGCGCTCATTCATCGTTTCGATAGCGCCTTCAAGCTGAAATACGCGACGAGCAATTTCACATTGTTCATTGACGCGCTTATGATATTGTCGGATCGTATCGGCAATTTCACGCAAATAATGGCGACGTTCGTTCGGAATAATGACGTTTTGTTTTTCAACATGATCGACTTTTTGCAACGTCGTCGTCCAATTCGTGCCCATTCGTTCATTAATTAAGTCGATTAATGCGACAAATAACGTATTTGTTCCCGGATCGTTAAATTGGCTTGCGATCGTGCCGAATACAGGCATTTCGCTTACGTCGCGATCAAATAATTGGTGGCTTCGCTGATATTGCTTCTGTACTTGACGCTTCGCATCTTCTGACCCTTTGCGTTCAAATTTATTAATGACGATGAGATCGGCATAGTCGATCATATCAATTTTTTCAAGCTGAGATGGGGCACCAAATTCGCTCGTCATGACGTACATCGCAATATCGCAAATATCTTTAATTGCTGCATCCCCTTGCCCGATACCGCTCGTTTCTACAATCACTAAATCAAAACCTGCCGCTTTCACGACTTCAATCGCGTCTTGAATGGCAAGCGACAATTCCGAACGTGAACTACGCGTTGCTAAGCTGCGCATATATACGCGCGGAGAAGAAATGGCGTTCATACGAATGCGATCCCCAAGCAACGCACCGCCCGTTTTTTGTTTTGTCGGGTCAACCGATAAAATCGCCACTTTTTTCTCAGGAATTTCGTTTAAAAAACGACGCACAAGCTCATCAGTAAGCGAACTTTTTCCCGCACCACCGGTTCCGGTAATTCCGATAACTGGTACGCGTTTCGCCATCGCTTTCACTTGTTGCAAAACCGCTTCCGTTGTAGCGGCAACTTCGCTATGAGTATTGACGCGATTTTCGCATACGGTAATTAAGCGCGCCACCGCTTGAACGTCGCCGTTCGCTAATCGCTCTACTTCATCGGTAATTTCCTTGACGGTCGGAAAATCACATTCTTCCATCATGATGTTAATCATTCCTTGCAATCCGTAGCGACGCCCGTCTTCTGGTGAGAAAATGCGGGCGATGCCGTATTCGTGTAATTCTTTTATTTCCCTTGGAATAATGACGCCACCGCCACCGCCGTAAATACGAATGTGCCCTGCACCACGCTGTTGCAATAAGTCGTACATATATTTAAAAAACTCCATATGACCGCCTTGATATGAAGAAACTGCAATTCCTTGTACATCTTCTTGAATGGCAGCGTTTACAATTTCTTCAACGGAGCGGTTATGGCCGAGATGAATGACCTCCGCTCCGCTCGCTTGTAAAATGCGACGCATAATGTTAATCGCCGCATCGTGCCCATCAAATAAACTTGAAGCCGTCACAAAACGAACGTGATGTTTTGGACGATAAATGTGCGCCATTTCTCCCATCCCCTTTCGCTACCGCTTCATAATGCCATCTAGCAATAGCTTTGTTTGCAATTCAATATATTCATCGAGCGTATACATTTTTTTCAACGCCCAACGACGGAATCCCCACATTTGACCGAGAACGAAAATGTTATGTGCAAATAATTGAATTTCTTGTTCTGTAAGTGAAAATACCCCATTGTCGACACAGCGCCGTAAAATATGTTCGAACATCGCCACCATTTGCAATTCTTTATTAAGCACATACGGAAGCGATTCTTTGCCGAGCGACTTCGCTTCTTGATACATGACGAGCACTTCATCTTGCAGCTCATCAACAACACGAAAATAGTAATTAATTGCTAACTTTAGACCGTCTAAATCCCCTTTTGTCATATCGATGGCTTGCTCCATACGATCGCGCACTTCATCGTAAATGCGGTCGCACACTAAATAAAGGACATCTTCTTTTTTGCGAATGTATTCGTATAACGTTCCGATGCTAAAACCAGAAGCGCGGGCAATTTCGCGCGTCGTCGTTTGATGAAACCCTTTTTGTTTAAATAGCGAAATCGCCCCTTTTATCATTTGATTGCGCCTTTTTTTCACAAGCCGTTCGTCTTTCACAGACGCGGGCACTTCACGTTTTTTCATCACATCACTCCTATTTCGTCAACATTCTTGAAATGACGATGCGTTGAATTTCTTGTGTGCCTTCATAAATTTGCGTAATTTTTGCATCGCGCATAAATCGTTCGACCGGATAGTCTTTCGTGTAACCGTAGCCACCAAAAATTTGTACCGCTTCAACGGTAACTTTCATCGCTGTATCCCCTGCAAATAATTTCGCCATGGCTGACTCTTTTCCGTAAGGCAAGCCGTTCGACTCCAGCCATGCCGCTTGATATGTTAATAAACGGGCTGCTTCAATCGCCGTTGCCATGTCAGCTAATTTAAAAGCAATCCCTTGTTGTTCTGCAATTGGCTTGCCAAATTGAACGCGACCTTTCGCATATTCGACTGCCGCATCCAACGCCCCTTGGGCAATGCCGACCGCCTGCGCTGCGATACCGTTGCGTCCGCCATCAAGCGTCATCATCGCAATTTTAAATCCTTCCCCTTCTTCACCGAGTAAGTTTTCTTTCGGAATGCGACAATCTTCAAAAATAAGCTCCGTTGTTGGCGATGAACGAATGCCGAGCTTTTTCTCTTTTTTCCCGATCGAAAAGCCAGGCGTTCCTTTTTCAACAATAAATGCGCTAATGCCGCGATGTTTTTTCTCTGGATCTGTCACCGCAAAAACGACATAAATGTCCGCTTCTCCACCGTTTGTAATCCATACTTTTGAACCGTTTAATACGTAATGATCACCATCACGCACCGCACGCGTTTTCATCGCTGATACGTCAGAACCTGCACCCGGCTCAGATAAACCGTACGCTCCAAGCTTTTCCCCTGTCGCTAGTGCCCGTAAATACGTTTGTTTTTGTTGTTCTGTCCCAAATTTATAAATTGGCCAACTTGCTAATGAAATGTGAGCAGAAAGCGTCACTCCCGTCGATGCGCATACCTTTGACAGCTCCTCCACCGCGATGACGTATGCCAAATAGTCGCTACCGATACCGCCGTATTCCTCAGGCCATGGAATGCCCGTCAAACCGAGCTCTGCCATTTTATTAAAAATGTCGCGGTCAAAACGTTCTTCTTCATCGCGTTCTGCTGCGGTTGGTGCCACTTCGTTTTTCGCAAAGTCGCGCACCATTTTTCGTATCATTTCATGCTCTTCGCTTAATTGAAAATTCATTTCCCCATCCCCCTAAACAAATGTTTACTAATGACGAGCCGTTGAATTTCGCTCGTTCCTTCATAAATTTCACACACTTTCGCATCGCGGAATAATCGTTCAACCGGATAGTCTTCGGTATAACCGTTGCCTCCAAAAATTTGTACCGCTTCAATGGCGTTTTCCATCGCCGTTTTCGAGGCGAAAAGCTTCGCCATCGACGCTTCTTTTCCACATGGCATACCGTTTGTGCGTAAAAACGCCGCACGATAAACAAGCAGTTTAGCCGCTTCAACGTTCGTGGCCATATCAGCTAGTTTAAAAGCAACACCTTGTTGTTCTGCAATTGGCTTGCCGAATTGAATGCGTTCTTTCGCATAATTCGTCGCATGTTCAAGCGCTGCTTCCGCGATGCCGAGCGATTGCGCCGCGATGCCGATACGCCCGACATCTAAATTAGCCATTGCAATTTTAAAGCCATCGCCTTCTTCGCCAAGCAAATTTTCTGCTGGCACGCGCATATCTTCAAACGACAATTGAACGGTGCGCGATCCGTGAAGCCCCATTTTTTTCTCGTCTTTTCCGATGACGAGCCCCGGGGTATGTTTTTCAACGATAAATGCGCTTACTCCTTTACTTCCTTTTTCTTCTGGATTTGTACGGGCAAATACGATGTACGTGTCCGCCTCTCCACCATTGGTAATAAATACTTTCGAACCGTTTAATACATAATGATCGCCGTCGCGAATAGCTGTCGTTTTTAAGCTTGCCGCATCCGATCCTGCCCCTGGCTCCGTTAAGCAAAACGCCCCTAAATATTCCCCGCTCGCTAGCTTCGGCACATATTTTTGCTTTTGCTCTTCCGTTCCAAAATATAAAATCGGATTGGTGCCGACAGACGTATGGACAGATAAAATGACTCCAACGGTTGCGCTCACTTTTGAAATTTCATGTATCGCAATGATATATGATGTAAAATCCATCCCCGCTCCACCGTATTGTTCAGGAACGGTAATGCCCATTAACCCAAGCTCCGCCATTTTTTTAAGGATAGGGCGCGGAAACTCTCCGCGCTCCATATGCTCGACGAACGGTGCAATTTCATTTGCTGCAAACTCGCGCACCATTTGACGCATCATTTGTTGCTCTTCTGTAAAATGAAAATGCATGGTGTCAACCCCTTTATTCGTACGTGTAAAATCCTCGCCCTGTTTTTCGTCCGAGCCAACCCGCTTTCACATATTTGCGTAAAAGCGGACATGGGCGGTATTTATCGTCACCAAGCCCATCATGAAGCACTTCCATAATGTATAAACACGTATCTAAGCCAATAAAATCCGCCAAAGTGAGCGGTCCCATCGGATGATTCATTCCGAGCTTCATCACTTCGTCGATCGCTTCCTTCGTTGCAACGCCTTCGTATAAACAATAAATCGCTTCGTTAATCATCGGCATTAATACCCGATTGGAAACAAACCCTGGGAAGTCGTTCACTTCAACTGGTACTTTTCCTAACGTTTTTGTCATTTGCTCAATCGCTTCATACACTTCGTCAGCCGTCGCAAGACCGCGAATAATTTCGACAAGTTTCATAATTGGTACCGGATTCATAAAATGCATGCCAATGACTTTTTCTGGTCGTTTCGTTGCTGCGGCAATTTCTGTAATCGGTAAAGAGGACGTATTTGTTGCTAAAATGGCATGCGAAGGTGTAATTTCGTCTAGTTGTGCAAACAGTGCTGTTTTCACATCCATATTTTCAACAACGGCTTCGATGACGACGTCGACATCGCTCCCATCTTGCAAATTTGTCGATGTGCGAATGCGCCCCATCGCTTCATCGCGCTGTTGTTCGCTTAACGTTCCTTTTTCAACAAATTTATTGATGCTTTTTGCAATATTGTTGAGCCCCCATTGTACACGCTCTTCGTTGACATCATTTAAAATGACATCATACCCTGCCGTTGCGCACACTTGGGCAATTCCCGATCCCATTTGGCCTGCGCCAACAACCATCACTTTTTTCATGTCCCCATCCCCCATTAATGAACTTCAATCATTATTGCATCGCCTTGACCGCCACCGCTACAAATCGCTGCAATGCCAAGGCCGCCTCCGCGGCGTTTCAATTCGTGAATTAACGTAATTATAATGCGCGCTCCGCTCGCTCCGATCGGATGCCCAAGCGCAATGGCGCCACCGTTCACATTTACTTTTTCTTCTGGCAAGTCAGCAATTTTCATGCTTGCTAAAGCGACCGCAGCAAACGCTTCGTTAATTTCAAATAAATCAATATCGTGTACGGTTTTACCTGTTTTACGCAACAATTCGTTGATGACGATGCCTGGTGTTTTCGGAAAATCTTTCGCTTCAATGGCAATCGCCGTATGAGCTACAATTGTCGCAAGTGGCGTGAGCCCTTCTTTTTGCGCGCGCTCTTCGCTCATTAATACGAGTGCGGCTGCTCCATCGTTTACCCCCGGCGCATTGCCTGCTGTAATCGTGCCTGTTGGATCAAATACGGGCGCCAGCTTCGCTAATTTTTCAAGCGATGTATCTTTGCGCGGCGATTCATCCACCGCTACGGTGATCGGTTCCCCTTTTCGTTGCGGAATGGCAACAGGGACGATTTCTTCAGCAAATTTGCCGCTTTCGATCGCCGCAATCGCTAATTGATGGCTGCGATACGCCCAGCGGTCTTGTTCTTCGCGCGTAATGCCTAACTCTTTTGCTGTTTCACTTCCGTAAATACCCATATGCACACCTGTAAAACTGCATGTCAATCCATCATAGACCATTAAATCTTTCACCGTCGAGTCGCCCATGCGCAATCCCCAACGCGCTTTCGGTAATATATACGGCGCATTGCTCATTGATTCCATTCCACCTGCAACGATGACGTCCGCATCCCCGGCACGAATGATTTGATCGCCGAGCGTGACACTACGCATTCCTGAGGCGCACACTTTATTAATCGTTTCGGTTTTTGTATCCCACGGAATCCCCGCTTCTCTCGCTGCTTGCCGCGATGGAAGTTGTCCTTGTCCACCCTGCAATACGGTGCCAAATACGACTTCATCAACATGTTTTGCATTCATATTTGCGCGCACGAGCGCCTCTTTGATCGCGATACCTCCAAGCTGCGCTGCGCTCAATGCGCTTAAACCGCCACCAAACTTCCCAAAAGGTGTACGTACCCCACTAACAATGACCGTTTTCCCCATGTTTCTCCCCCTTTTTGTTATAAGAAAGCCCTTTCAAAAATATTGAGCGAACGCTCGTTCAATGATGGACGGGCAAAGAAGGCGCACGAAACCGTACACCTTCCTGTTGTTTTCATTATACTTAAAATATCTTAAAAATAAAACTATTTATTTTTTTTAGAATTTTTAATGAACAGGTCCAAATACTGCCTTTTCTAACAATTCAGCGACATCATACGTGCCGACTTTTTCTTCTACTTCTTTTGCTTTCGTACCATCTGATAGCATTGTTAAGCAGTACGGACAGCCAGAGCTAATAACTGTCGGATTCACTTCTAGCGCCTGTTCTGTGCGCGCGACGTTAATGCGGGTGCCTGTCGTTTCTTCCATCCACATTAATCCGCCACCAGCGCCACAACACATGCCTGTTTCGCGATGGCGTGCCATTTCAACAAGTTTCACGCCCGGAATCGCTTTCAAAATTTGACGCGGTGCATCGTATACGTCGTTATATCGACCTAAATAACATGAATCATGGAATGTCACGACTTCGTTTACTTCATATTTCGGGACAAGACGACCTTCTTCAACAAGCTTTGCTAGTAACTCCGTATGGTGATATACTTCCGCCTCAAAGCCGAAATCTGGGTATTCGTTTTTGAATGTGTTATACGCATGCGGGTCGATCGTCACAATTTTTTTCACGCCCGCTTTTTCAAATTCGGCAATGTTGGCTGTCGCTAATTCTTGGAATAAAAATTCGTTTCCTAAACGGCGCGGCGTATCGCCCGAGTTTTTCTCCTTGTTTCCTAAAATCGCAAATTTCACGCCTGCTTCATTTAATAGACGCGCAAAGGCTAACGCAATTTTTTGGCTTCGATTATCGAACGAACCCATCGAACCAACCCAGAATAAATATTCGAATTCTTCCCCTGCTTTTTGCATTTCTTTTACTGTCGGAATGCGGACATCTTCACGCAACTCGCGCCAATTTTCTTTTTCTTTGCGATTGAGTCCCCATGGGTTTCCTTGACGTTCGATATTTGTCATCGCCCGTTGTGCATCTGGGTTTAACTTTCCTTCTGTTAATACGAGGTAACGACGCAAATCAATAATTTTATCGACATGTTCATTCATCACTGGGCATTGGTCTTCACAGTTGCGACACGTCGTACATGCCCAAATCTCTTCTTCCGTAATGACATCGCCAATTAAGTTCGGCATTTCAATCGTTGCGGCTTGTTCTTGCATTCCTTGTGCCATAAAAGCGAGCTGGTTTCCTTTTGTGTTCGCAAACGCAAACGTCGGCACCCAAGGAGCTTTCGATGTAATGGCTGCACCTTTTTCTGTTAAATGGTCGCGCAACTTTAAAATAAGATCCATCGGTGATAACATTTTCCCTGTCCCCGTTGCTGGGCACATGTTCGTACAGCGCCCGCACTCGACACAGGCATATAAATCGATAAGTTGCGTTTGCTTAAAGTCTTCAATCTTCCCGACGCCAAACGATTCTTGTGTCTCATCTTCAAAGTTGATTTTTTCAAGTTTCGGTCTCGTTAATCGGCTGAAAAAGACGTTAACTGGTCCGGCAATTAAATGCGCATGTTTTGACTGTGGCACGTACACTAAAAACGTTAATAAAATAAGCAAATGCACCCACCAAGCGACAAAAAACAACGCCGCTGCTCCTGTTTCGCCTACCCAACTAAACGCAAGCGCAATGGCAGAAGCGACAGGTTCGCTCCATGATGATCCTTCGTTATGCCAAATGCGTCCCATGCCGTTTCCGAATAACACCGAAAGCATTAGTCCACCGATAAAAATAAGAACAAGTCCTGCTTTGAAATCACGTTTTAAACGGACGAGCTTTTCGATGTAACGGCGATAAAACGCCCATAACACCGCCACTAAAATAAGCAATGTGACAATTTCTTGGAAAAACGTAAACGCTGGATAAAGTGGCCCAAGCGGCAAGTGCGCCCCTGGCACAAGCCCTTTAATGATGAAATCAATGGCACCAAACTGAACGAGAATAAAGCCGTAAAAGAACATGACGTGAATAATGCCGCTTTTTTTGTCTTTTAACAGCTTTTTTTGCCCAAAGACGTTCACCCATATGTTTTGTAGACGCTCTTTTACTTTCCCATCAAACTCAACTTTTTTCCCTAACTTAATATACGCAATGCGCGTTTTCACGAGATACACAAACAAATGAACGGCGTACGCTGTCACAAGTAAAAAAGCAATCCAGTTCAACCAAAGCACAATACCCTTCCCCCTTTGTTGTAAAAATAAAATAAATTTTCTGAACAAACTTACTTTCATTATATAATGAATGAGCATTCAGTCAATATTTATTTTTCTCATTTTTTATTTTCTTTTTGGGAACACTACAACAATGAAAGGAGTGGGGGCATGCGTTGGTTCTTGATTGCTATTATTTTATTGTTTCTTCTTTTGCTCGATTATAAATGGGGCGATAAAGTGTCAAAAACGACAGCACGAAAAAAAATCGGTATCGAACGACAAAGCGACATCACGCTATTTACGACGGGCGAAACGTTGTTTGAAGACTATTTTGCGCAACTAGAACGAGCGAAACATCATATTCACATTTTATTTTACATCGTACGCAATGATGAAATCGGGCAACGATTTTTTTCTTTGCTTGAGAAAAAAGTAAATGAAGGAGTAGAAGTGCGTCTGCTCGTTGATTGGGTTGGCAGTTTCGGGCTACCGTCATCTCTTCAGAAAAAAAGCGGGCAATTTGCCTTTGCGAATCGTCCAACATTGCCGTTTTTTTTCTACAAATTGAACGAACGAAACCACCGCAAAATTACCGTTATTGATGGAAAAGTTGGCTATTTAGGTGGGTTTAACGTCGGAAAAGAATATATCGGCCAAGATCCGAAGTTTGGCCATTGGCGCGACTATCATTTGAAAATGATGGGGGAAGGGGTTTATGATTTGCAGCGACAATTTCAAGAAGATTGGAAAAAAGCGACTGGGCAATCGTTTGGAGAGGATGAACGGTATTTTCCGCCTCTTCAAAAAGGAACGGTGAAACACCGCTTTCTTCCGACAGATGGAGCATATTTGGAGGATGAGTTTATTCAACTGATCGAGCAGGCAAAAAGGGAAATTTTGATCGGTACGCCGTATTTTATTCCGAGCAAAAAATTGATAAACGCTCTTTTAGAAGCGATGAAACGAGGTGTTCAACTAACCATTATTGCCCCGATGCAAGCGGACCATCCGTTTGTCAAAGAAGCTTCATTTCCTTATTTTCGTCAGCTTCTTCGCGCAGGGGCACGTATTTATCAGTTTTATAACGGGTTTTACCATGCAAAAGTCATTGTCATCGATGACGATATATGCGATATCGGCACAGCGAATTTCGATCATCGCAGTTTGTTCATCAACTACGAAATGAATTGTTACATATATGACAAACCGTTTATTCAATATGTGAAACAAACAATTGCCCACGACATCGACACAGCCACGTTGTTGACAGCGGAATATTTTCGCAAGCAATCGTGGCTTGACCGACTAAAAGAAGGCGTTGCGACTTTGATGTCTCCTTTGTTGTAATGAGAAAGGGTGCCCTATGGGGGACACCCTTTTTCTATTACATTTTTTCCGGCGCATGTACACCAACGAGCGCTAAAGCATTTTTCAAAGTAATTTGTACAGCTTTCATAAGCGCTAGACGGGCGCGACTTTTTTCAACGTTCGTTGCATCAAGCACTTTTTCCGCGTTGTAAAAACTGTGCAACGAAGAAGCAAGATCAAAAATGTAGTTCGTCATGCGATGTGGTGAACGTTTCACTGCTGCTTCTGCCACGGCGGAAGGAAACTCCCCAAGTTTTTTCAATAAGTCTATTTCTTTTTCTGCTAATTCGTATGTGAAAGAGAATTGTCCATCATAAGATAATCCTTGTTCCTCGCCTTGGCGAAGTACGCTACATACACGGGCATGGGCATATTGTGCATAATATACAGGGTTTTCATTTGATTGCGACACCGCTAAGTCCATATCGAAATCCAAATGCGTATCCGATGAGCGCATCGCAAAGAAATAGCGCGTAGCGTCTAGTCCGACTTCTTCCATTAAGTCGCGCAACGTAACCGCCTTTCCTGTCCGCTTGCTCATGCGCACTTTTTCACCGTTTTGATACAAACTGACAAGCTGAATAATTTCAACTTCTAATACATCAGGGTCGTATCCGAGCGCAGCGATTGCCGCCTTCATGCGCGGAATGTAACCGTGATGATCGGCTCCCCAAATGTTAATAATTTTTTCAAACCCGCGCTCAAGTTTATCTTGATGATACGCAATATCTGGCAATAAATATGTGTACGTGCCATCTTGTTTAATGAGCACACGGTCTTTGTCGTCACCGAATGTCGTCGAACGGAACCATGTCGCACCATCTTGTTCGTAAATATGTCCTTTTTCGCGCAACGTTTCAAGCGCCTTTTCGATTTTTCCGTTATGATAAAGCGATGTTTCTGAATACCAAACATCGAATGTAACGCGGAAGTCCGCTAAATCTTTTTTAATTTTATCCATTTCAAACGCTAATCCGTACTCGCGAAACTGTTGAAGTCGCTCTTGTTCATCAAGCGCGACAAACTTGTCGCCATGTTGTTCTGCTAATTTTTTCCCTAGTTCAATAATATCTTCACCGAAGTAGCCGTCTTCTGGCATATCCTTATCGATACCAAGCGCTTGAAAATAGCGCGCTTCAACCGACTTCGCTAAATTAGCAATTTGATTGCCGGCATCGTTAATGTAATATTCTCGTGTGACGTCAAATCCGGCTTTTTCCAAAATGTTGCATAACGAATCTCCAACCGCTGCTCCACGCGCGTGACCTAAATGCAAACTACCTGTCGGATTTGCGGAGACGAACTCCACTTGCACTTTTTGACCGTTGCCGACGTTTGTTTCACCGTATGCGTCCCCTGCTTGTAAAATGGTTGGAACGAGTTCTGTTAAATAGCGATTGTCCATGTAAAAATTAATAAACCCTGGTCCAGCAATGTCCACTTTTTTCACGAACACAGCTTCCCCGTGAAAATGGCGAACAATGTCTTCCGCAATCATGCGTGGCGCCTTTTTCGCAACGCGCGCAAGTTGCATCGCAACGTTTGTGGAATAGTCGCCGTGCGCTTTATCTTTTGGCGTCTCTAAAATGACGTTTGGAACGTCTGCTTCTGTCGCGACTCCTGAGCGAATGACTGCTTCCCTGATTTCTTCTTTTAACTTTTGTTTCATTTGTTCAACAATGTTCATTTTTTTGCCTCCTTAAACGAAATCGTCACCGTATGACGACCGACGTGTTTCCCTGATAAATGGAGTATGTAAGAAAAAAACAACTGCCCTTTTTTCGTTTTCTCGTTATACTGATACAGTACTTGTTCTGTTTTTGTTTTCATTTCCCAGCGCGCCACCGGGCTTTCGTACGTGCCGATCGTTTCCGACTGCTTACGAAACGTATGTCGCATCGAGATCGCACCGGAACGAAGAACGACGACTTCATCATTGGCAATTTTCACGACGTTTTTGATCGTTTCTCCTTCATACGTCTCTTCAAACGTTACATACGTTGCGTCTCCTTTTAAGTAGTATAAACCATTTGCCTCAATGACAACAATTTCTTTTCGTGCACCGTCGCGAATTTCTGTCACTTGCTTTAGCTGTATCGGTACTCCGTTCACCTTCCCCACATCCTCGCTGTTGTTGTGACTGTAGTTAAGTATAGAAAAAGAGGCGCATACATGCAATAGGCGGCCTCTTTTTAGAGACCGCCGAACAGGTTATGCTTGCTTTAAGTTTTTTAATACATTCCATGCAAACACGAGCACCGCGAGCGTCACAAGAGTACCTCCGATCGCTGTGAGCGGAATGAATGCTTCATTTCCAGAAACGACAAATGCTAAACCGATCATCATCGCTGGTAATCCGATGTTATGAAGCCAAAAGTGTGCTTTCGCTGTTTTTGTTTCCGCAATATGAGGGAATAAATGATATAAAATGCCAGCAAGCGTCAACGCCGTCCAACCGAGCAAGTTAATATGGACATGGACAGGTGTAAATGTAAAAACGTGTATCATCGACATATAAAGCCCTAAACAGACGCCAATTGCGAAATAAACAGCCGAAATTTTGATTAATCGAATACCCATTTTTCTCACCTCACTTAATTACAAACGTTTCTATAATGTAAATATTACTTTCAATGTATGACGTTGGCAATACGTTTATGAAAAAAACTTACTCAAAAGGTTGCCTTCCCCCAAGGAAGAGGCAATATATAGTTCAAGATGTCTCGTACACATATGTAGATGTAACAAAGGGTGTCCCGTTACTTTTGGGACACCCTCTTTTTGTCTTTATTTCACCCAGCCGAGAAGCATTTCGCGCACGAGTTTGCTTGCTGTGTTGGCTGTTTGTTCAGAATGGTCATATACAGGCGCAACTTCAACTAAATCTGCTCCGACAACGCGCACATCGGAGCGCGCAATCGCATGAATCGCAGCTAATAGCTCTTTCGATGTAATGCCTCCTGCATCGACAGTTCCTGTTCCCGGCGCATGCGCTGGATCTAATACGTCAATGTCGATTGTCACATATACTGGGCGGCCTGCAAGCGTTGGAAGCACCTCTTTTAACGGCTCAAGCACGTCGAATTTCGCAATATACATCCCGTTTTGTTTCGCCCATTCAAATTCTTCTTTCATTCCAGAACGGATACCGAAAGAATATACATTTTTCGGTCCGATGAGCTCAGCAATTTTACGAATTGGCGTAGAATGCGATAACGGTTCGCCTTCATAATGCTCGCGCAAATCTGTGTGCGCATCCATATGAATAATTGCTAAGTCTGGATATTTCTTACACACCGCTTTCATAACTGGCCAAGACACCAAATGCTCGCCGCCAAGACCGAGCGGAAACTTTCCAGCTTCCAATATACGATCGACAAACTGTTCAATCATGTCTAAACTGCGCTGAGCGTTACCGAACGGTAAAGGAATATCACCCGCATCAAAATATTTCACTTCATCAAGTTCGCGGTCTAAATATGGACTATATTCTTCAAGCCCGATCGACACTTCGCGAATGCGCGCCGGACCGAAGCGAGAACCTGGGCGATAGCTCACCGTCCAGTCCATCGGCATTCCATAAATAACCGCCTGGCTTTCTTCAAAATTTGGGTGGCTCTTAATAAATACGTTGCCAGAATACGCTTCATCAAATCGCATCGTTTTCTCTCCTTACTTCACTAAGTCTTCAACAAATTTCGGCAATACGAAGCATGCTTTATGAAGCTGTTTTGTGTAATATTTCGTTTCGATGTCATGGAAACGGTCATCGCTTACTTCAAGCGGATCATACTTTTTCGAACCGAGGGTGAACGTCCACATACCGCTTGGGTACGTCGGAATGTTTGCGATATATAAACGCGTAATCGGGAAAATCTCGCGCACGTCACGTTGAACGGTGCGAATTAAATCTGCTTTAAACCAAGGGTTGTCTGTTTGCGCAACAAAAATACCGTCTTCTTTTAACGCTTTCGCAATGCCTGCATAAAACCCTTTTGTAAATAAATTCACCGCTGGGCCAACAGGTTCTGTCGAGTCAACCATAATGACGTCATATTCATTTTCACTTTGCGCAATATGCATAAAGCCGTCATCTACTTTCACTTCAACGCGTGGGTCGTCCAATTGACCGGCGATTTCTGGCAAATATTTTTTTGAATGCTCGATCACTTTGCCGTCAATTTCAACAAGCGTCGCTTTTTTCACGCTCGGATGCTTTAACACTTCACGAATGACACCGCCGTCTCCGCCACCAACAACAAGAACGTTTTCTGGATTCGGATGCGTAAATAACGGAACGTGCGCCACCATTTCATGATAGACGAACTCATCTTTTTGCGTCGTCATCACCATTCCGTCTAAAATAAGCATGTTCCCGAATTCTTCTGTTTCGACCATATCGAGCTTTTGGAATTCCGTTTGCTCTGTATGTAAAGTGCGTTTAATTCGTGCTGTAATCCCAAAGTTGTCCGTCTGTTTTTCAGTAAACCAAAGTTCCATATTGAACACCCTTTCGTCAATAATGCACCGCTTATCATGCCCAAAAAATAAAATGCTAAACATGAAAAAGTATAGAGCAATCTAGCAAAATTTCAAGTAAAAATTGCTAGAAAACGTTTAAAAAAATAAAAATGTTTTCATACTAAATTGTAAACGTAAAAAATGAGGTGATGGCTATGGAGACGATTGCCATCGAACGATGGAAACGAACATTTAAATATATGCGGCTCTTTCTTTGGCTCGCTTTTGTTGCTAGCCTTTTATGCACGCTCACGATCGCCGGACTTATTATATTTGCGAAATGGAAAGGCCCTCCCCCTTTAGCCGTTCCGCAATCCACGATTTTTTATGCAGAAGACGGAACGAAAATTGGTGAAAATCATTACGGCGGAAAAAGGTATTGGATCAAACTATCCGATATGTCTCAACACGCCATTGAAGCGACGATCGCGATAGAAGATCGGAAGTTTTTTGATCACTACGGTTTCGACTTGAAACGCATCGCTGGGGCGATCGTTGCAGATATTAAAGCGATGAAAAAAGTGCAAGGAGCAAGCACGATTACCCAACAATATGCCCGCAACTTATTTTTAAGCTACGAAAAAACGTGGTGGCGAAAAATGCAAGAAGCGCTATATACGATTCAACTGGAAGCAAACTATGAAAAAAACGACATTTTAGAAGGGTATTTAAACACCATTTATTACGGACATGGCGTATATGGCATTGAGGCAGCCGCCAACTTTTATTTTGGAAAATCGGCTCGTGATTTAACCGTAGCGGAAGCAGCGATGCTTGCAGGCATTCCGAAAGGCCCGAGCTACTATTCGCCGCTTGTCGATATGGAACGCGCCAAAAAACGACAACGCATCGTCTTGCATTCGATGGTTGAGGCAAAATTTTTATCCGAGAAAGAAGCCGAAAAGGCAGCAAATGAACCACTTCATTTGTCAAACGGCGAGCATATGAAAACAAAAACGATTGCCCCATATTTTCAAGATGCGGTCAAACAAATGTTAAAAACGACGCTCGGATTCGATGAAGAAACGATTGAAATGGGCGGATTGCGCGTATATACGACACTCGATGTGGACATGCAAGCGATCGCAGAAGCAAAAGTAAAAGAAACAATTCATTCGCAATCTAACATTCAAGTAGCGCTTGTGGCAATGGAGCCGAAAACAGGCGAAATAAAAGCGCTTGTCGGAGGACGTGACTATGAAAAAAGCCCATTTAATCGGGCGACACAAGCAGAACGTCAACCTGGCTCCACGTTTAAGCCGTTTTTATATTATGTCGCGCTACAACATGGATTTACTCCATCGACGCAATTGCGTAGCGAACCAACAACGTTTACACTTGAAGACGGTTCGACATATACACCGCGCAACTTTAACAACTATTACGCGAACGATACAATTACACTCGCCCAAGCGATCGCCTTATCTGACAACGTCTATGCCGTAAAAACGCATTTGTTGCTCGGACAAGACAAGCTTGTCGCCATCGCCAAACAACTCGGCATTACAAGCAAATTGAAGCAAGTGCCGTCGCTTGCGCTCGGGACGTCGCCCGTTAAAGTGATAGATATGGCACGGGCCTACAGCATGATCGCCAACGGAGGAAAAAAGGTCGAACCTGTATTTATAAAAAAAGTGACAAATTACGAAGGAAAGGTGCTATACGAACAACGAACGAACGATGAACAAATACTCGATCCTGCACTCGCTTTTGTGACGACACATTTAATGACGGGCATGTTTGATCCATCGTTAAATGACTACGCTTCGGTGACAGGACAGTCGATTATGTCACGCATGACTCGACCGTATGCTGGAAAATCGGGGACGACGAAAACAGATAGTTGGATGATCGGTTTCACACCACAACTTGTCACAGCTGTTTGGACGGGATATGACCGAGATGAAACGATTGACCGCACAGACGAAAAACAATACGCCAAACATATTTGGGTCAATTTTATGGAAGATAGTTTACGCGGAAGAAAAGTCGCGACATTCGAACCGCCAGAAGGCGTCATTGGCGTATATGTCGATCCTCATAGCGGGAAACTTGCGACAACCGCTTGTCCGACAAAACGATTAAGCTACTATGTCGTCGGTACAGAACCGACCGACTACTGCAAAGACCATCCAGCGGAAAAGAAAAAGAAGAAAAAGAAAAAAGAAAAAGATTCGTGGTTAAAACGGTTGTTTGATTGGTTTTAAACATAAACGCCCAAGCGAGTATGCTTGGGCGTTTACGCGTCCTAGTTTTATCATGTGTTACATTTGTACTTTTAGTTTACTCCTTTTCCCACTCAACGACAAGTATACATCGGTTTTCGTTCACAAAACCGTCACATTTTATCCATGATTTTGAAGCTGACGTTTTAACTCCTCGCTTGAGCGTTCCCACATGTCGCGGTTATGTTGTTGTAAAAACGAAGCTAACACTTCTTTTGACCGCGCATCCATATGATCGACAATAATATGACGCTTTAACGATTTGTCCATGCGGTTCACATGTTCGGGAAGCGATTTATATCCGCGACGCGCCTCGCGATCGACCGTCATTTCGCATGCCGTCACCCCGGCATAATACGCCCCTTCTTCCGCCTGATCAATCGTTACCCAGACGAGCCAATAAGGTTTGCCGTTTGGCACTTCATCACGATTTGGTGTGAACTTAATGCCTTTTTCTACGACGCTGCGCGCATGCATCGCTCCCATATCAATAAACGCCTCGCCTGCTTCAACATCGATAATGACAGGAGAAACGTTCGACAAACTAAGCACCCCTGTACCAAACGTTCCGTGCACTTTCGGCTCTTTTTTAATAATGTTAAACATCGGCTTTTTTTTCTCTTCCACGATCGTTCATCCTTTCATCATAAAATGAGCGTTGAAAATATGTCTTGTAGCCATTGAGCAACCGTTGGAATGGCTACGTGGAAAATTGGTTGAATCGTATATTGATCTAATGGCGTGAAAATGAGAATTAAAAAAATTAGCGCTCCATAATTTTCAAATTGTGTCATTTTTGCACGCATATGCATCGGCGCTAAATCTTCGATGATGCGATACCCGTCAAGCGGAGGAAACGGCAATAAGTTAAAAACGAACAGTAAAATATTCAATCCGATATAAATTTCAAAAAACTGATACAACCCGTCTCGAAACCATATTGGAATAAAGTCAAATATGCCGATGCGAATCATTCCATACCATAAAGCAAAACCGATAGCCGCAAGCAACAAATTGCTGAGCGGGCCAGCGACAGAAACGAGAATACCCGCTACACGTGGATGACGGAAATAGCCACGATTGACCGGCACCGGACGCGCCCAACCAAATCCGGCAATGAAAATAAGCAACGTCCCTAATATGTCTAAATGAGCGAGCGGCGACAACGTTAGTCTCCCTTGTTGTTTTGCCGTCGGATCGCCAAATTTATACGCCACGTATGCGTGCGCAAACTCATGGACAGAAAACGCAAGCGCAAGCGCCAATACAACATATGGTATTTCCCGAAGCGGATATGCTAAAAATTGGTCCACGTTCCTTCTCCTTTTCAAACGTTTTTATTTTTTGATTATTATACACGAAAAACAAGGGGAAGCACTACTGAGAACGGTCGATGCATGATATAATAACGATTGTCGAATGAAGAGGAAAGGGGCGGTGGAGATGCCATATGTAACAGTAAAAATGCTTGAAGGACGCACGGAAGAACAAAAACGAGCGCTCGTTGAAAAAGTAACAGAAGCCGTTGCAGAAACAACAGGTGCACCGAAAGAAAAAATTGTCGTCTTTATTGAAGAAATGTCGAAAAATCATTATGCGATTGGCGGAAAGCGATTAAGCGACGAAAGCTGACCGATGGGGGTCAGCTTTTTATGTACGCTTGTTCGCGCAACTGCTCGATGTAATGATACGCTTCTTCTACTTCTTCTTCCGTATATCGCTGTTTGCTTTTTAATGTAAATACTTTTTCTTTCACTTCATCTTTACTTAAATCTTCAAAATATAAAATCGTCGAAACTAGCTCTAAAAATCTTGCACTTTGTTCATTTAAACTGCGCAAACAAACGTCTAAATCAGGCATGTCCAAATGATAGTGCGTCAAAAACTGCTCGCCCGCTTCCGTCAACACGTAACGATATTGATAATACCCGCCTTTTTTTTCTTTCATTTCTTGCACAAATCCAACGTTACATAACTCTTCCATACGCAACGTCAATTCTTCCGAATACGGACCGTAAAAATGAAAATCGAACTTTTCATAAAAAGGAAACTTCATCTTTTTCGCAATGTAAATCATTTTTTGTAGTTTTTTTCGACCGACAATTTCCCCTACTGCTGCTAACGCTTTCAACATTTTCGCATGCTCGAAAAGCAACGCCCTCATCTCCTATTCATATAAAAGTTGTTTAATTTTTTTCTTCACGTTTCGTTTTGTCGATAAATCATCGAGAAAATCTTGTGGAAAGTATAATTTATGATCGGTGCGCCGTTTCCCGGAAATCGCATCAACAATCGTCGATTCCCGCGATAATTCACGCAACTCCCCATTCGGCATTAACAAATAAATCGGAAGCCTCTCCTCTTCTTCCCCCGGTCGGTAAAAATCGTAAGGAAGATCAGATGAAGAATCAACGACTAAATAATAATCCGGGTCAATGCCCGCTTTTTTAAACAACGTCGTCAATTCCACTAGCTTTTTCATTTCCTCATTCGTCGGTTGAAATTCGACGTATTTAAATAAATTACGATGCATAAAGCGACAGCATAAATCGCTTAAAATCGCATCTCGTTCATCTTGCCATTGTTGAAAATAATATAATGTTACCGCTTCATCTAGTTTCAAGTAGTCTTCTAGTTGCATATTTCCATGAAAAAGAGATTGGAAATGAACAGGAGGTGTTTGAAATGTATAACCAGCTAAATATAAATGTTTCGCACGGTGCAAAATTTTCGTTAAAATGACTTCGGCGCTACGCGTGACGGGATGGAAATATACTTGCCAATACATTTGATATCGGCTCATAATATAATCTTCTACCGCATGCATGCCGCTTCGTTTAATGACGACTTGTTCTTCACGTGGGCGCATGACACGCAAAATACGTTCCATATCAAAATGCCCGTAGCTGACGCCTGTATAGTATGCATCGCGCAATAAATAGTCCATACGATCGGCGTCAATTTGGCTTGAAATGAGACTAACGACAAGCTTATTTTCGTACGTCTTCGCAATGACTTCCGCCACTTTTTTCGGAAAATCAAACGATACACGACGAAGCACCGCGTTTACTTCCGTATCGCCTAAAATAATCGCGCGCGTAAATTGTTCATGATCAAGATGAAACACTTTTTCAAACGAATGTGAAAACGGTCCATGTCCTAAATCGTGCAAAAGCGCAGCGCATAAACAAAGCAAGCGCTCGTTTTCATCCCAATCCGGTCGACCGGCGAACACATCATCGACGATGCGACGAACGATTTCATATACGCCAAGCGAATGATTAAAGCGACTATGCTCCGCGCCATGAAACGTCAAGTACGTCGTACCGAGCTGTTTAATGCGGCGCAACCGTTGAAATTCTTTTGTACCAATTAAATCCCAAATGACTTTATCGCGCACATGCACATACCGATGCACCGGATCTTTAAACACTTTCTCTTCGCTTAATTTTTCGTTGGGATACAATCCTTCTCCCTCTCTTCCGTTCATAACATAGCTTTATTATAGAGCGTTCTATGAAAAAAACAAAGACTTCCTTCAATGACATATACCAAAATCAAACAAAAAAGGCATTCCTCTCGCATAGAATGCCCCTTGATCGGTAACCGCCACCTTATTTTTTCAACTTCGCAGCAATTTTTTCGATTAACTCGTCTTCCGTCATCGCTGATACAGGGCGATTGTTGACGAACGCAAACACTTTTTTTCGACCAGGACCGCAATACGATTGACAGCCAATTTCAATAGTTGCATTCGGATCTAATTTTTTTAACCTTGGCAATAACGTTTTTAAATTGGTTGCTTGACAGTCATCACAGACGCGAAATTCATTTTGCATACCGTCCTCACTCCTTTTCGCTAACGAGTATTCTAACGCGTATGCGCGAACAATGCAAGCTACATCTATTTCCTTTGAAAAATAGTATATCTTTCTTGTTTTTTGGTGATTATGAAAGTAAAAGAATGCGAAAGGAGTTTTTTTCATGACAAAAAAACGACAAGATGCTTGGACTGAAGAAGAAGATTTATTGCTAGCTGAAACGGTGTTGCGCCATGTGCGCGAAGGGAGCACGCAATTAAATGCGTTTGAAGAAGTGGGCGATAAGTTGAATCGTACGTCAGCGGCATGCGGGTTTCGCTGGAATGCGGTCGTCCGCCAACAATATGAAGAATCATTACAAATGGCGAAAAAGTTCCGAAAACAACGGCAGCGAGCACTTGGAAATAAACACGCATTGCGAAAACGGCCGCTTTATACACCACCTGTTCCTTCGCTTGAAGAGTTAGGAATGGAACCGTTAGAAGTGCAGGCGAATGAATATGAACATGTCGAAACAGATCATTTGACGCTTGATCATGTCATTGCTTTTTTACACTCTTTAAAACAATCGTATATCGGACAAGAAACCGCGCTAGTGGAAAATAAACAGCTGAAGATTGAGCTCGAACAACTACAACAACAATATAAACAACTAGAACAACAATTTACAAAACTTCAAAAAGAAAATGAAGAATTACGCGAAGATTACGGAACGATGGCACGCATTATTAACCGTGCAAGACAAATCGAAATTTCAGAAGATGAGTTTAAGCCCCCTATTTTCAAAATGGACCGCAACGGAAATTTAGAAAAAATTGAAAAAATTGCTGAGTAAAAAAGCTGTCACATCGGACAGCTTTTTTATTTCGGCAACATCGTCTCGTTTCGATCAATCATACGCTGAAAATACATGTAATATCGCTCCCATTCTGCTGGGGTGAGCGATGATGGCTCGAGCCTACTTCCAAACGCTTGGAGCGCTTCGTATAGACGGATGACAAGCGCAGAAACCGTCATTTCTTTGCTGAGTAGTTCACTAAGCGACGCCATCGTATGTGGAACGATCGTTGGGTACGTAAACTTCGTTTGTTCTCCTGCAAGCGATCGCTCATAAAACTCGCGAATCCACCCTGCTCTTTCGGCACCGCTTCCGTTTGCGCATATATACACTTGTACCGCGACACCGCCCCGAATGCGACGTTGTGAAATGCCCGCAAACTTTTTCCCATTAATACTCAAGTCAAAACTTCCTGGGCAATACGAACCGACGACTTCTCCTGTTTGCACATGCGCTTCTGGCAGCATGTGTGCAATGAGTGTCGCCATCGCTTCATATCCTCGATCAATATCAATTCCTTTTTTTGTATCAGGAAAAATAAGCGAAACGTTTAAAACCCCTTCATCTAATACGACCGCCAGCCCACCAGAGTTGCGAACGATCGTACGCCAACCTTGTTCATGTAAGTAGGCGAGTCCTTTTTCAATGTACGGCAATTTCGTATCTTGAATGCCGAGCACAACCGTCTGATGATGCACCCATAAGCGAACAACTGGCTGTGACTGACCGCTACCAACCGATTCACAAAGCGCATCATCAAACGCAAATGACTGCTTCGCATCAAACGATGGACCGAGGCTCGTATGATCGATCACTCGCCACGTTTGTTGTTGCAACAATTCGCTCATCATTTCATCGCCGCAAGCGCCTGCGCTGCTGTGATAAGTGATAATTTGTATACATCTTCGGCGTTGCATCCGCGCGATAAATCGTTTACTGGCTGATTTAATCCTTGTAAAATTGGACCGACCGCTTCAAAGTTGCCGAGACGTTGAGCAATTTTATAGCCGATATTTCCCGCTTCTAAGCTTGGGAAAATAAAGACGTTCGCATCACCTTGAATGACGGAATCTGGCGCTTTCTTTTTCGCCACAGATGGAACGAACGCGGCATCAAATTGAAACTCGCCATCAAGCGTTAACTCTGGCGCCATTTCTTTTGCGATGCGCACCGCTTCGATCACTTTTTCTGTTTCTGGCGATTTCGCTGATCCTTTCGTTGAGAAGCTAAGCATCGCTACGCGCGGCTCAATATCAAACATTTTCGCTGTTTGTGCACTCTCTACAGCGATTTCTGCTAAATCTTGGCTATCTGGTGCGATGTTAATAGCACAATCGGCGAATACATATTTCTCATCGCCGCGCACCATAATGAACACACCTGATGTTTTGCGAATACCCGGTTTTGTTTTAATAATTTGTAGCGCAGGACGAACTGTATCCGCTGTCGAATGTGCGGCACCGCTCACAAGTCCGTGCGCTTTTCCCATATACACAAGCATCGTACCGAAGTAATTTTCATCGAGTAAAATGTTGCGCGCATCTTCCTCTGTCACTCTTCCTTTGCGACGTTCAATAAACGCGGCAACCATCTCATTCATTCCTTCGTACGTATGCGGATTGATAATTTCTACTTTCTCCAGCGTTAAACCAAGTTCTTTTGCCTTTTGGGCGACCGCTTCTTTCTCGCCGATGACAATCGGACACAATACATTTTCTGCCGCTAGACGTCCGACAGCTGTTAAAATACGTTCATCTAGCCCTTCCGGAAACACGATCGTTACATTTTTTCCTGCCACCTTTTGTTTTAAGGCTGCAAATAAATCACTCACGAAATGTTCCTCCTTAGTTTTAAAAAATTCGTCTATCTATTAGAATACTCTTATTGAGACGAAAAGCAATGAATTACACCATAAACGAAAATAGTCTTTTTTTTATAACAATTCTGTTTTTTAAACAGAGTGATATATCGCCTAAAAAGGTGATATATTTGTTAAAGAATATGTACAAAACAAAGGAGCGTTATTTATGTCACAATGGATTCATTATCTTGAACAATGGTTGCTTGAATTTGGCGCCATCGGTCTCGTCATCGTTTCGTTTACAGAATCTTCATTTTTTCCGATTCCGCCTGATGTATTATTAATTCCGTTAAGCATCGCCCAGCCGGAAAAGGCGTTATGGTTTTCTTTTTTAACAACGATTGCCTCCGTCTTTGGCGCACTACTTGGGTGGTACATTGGAAAAAAATTCGGCAGACCGATTTTACGATATTTTATTTCTGACGAAAAAATGGACAAAGTAGAACAATACTTTCAACAATACGGAGCCATGGCGATCGTCATCGCAGGATTTACCCCAATTCCGTATAAAGTGTTTACGATTTTTTCAGGCATTTCGAACATCAGCATTCGTACGTTGCTTTTTTGGTCGTTTATCGGTCGCGGGGCGCGCTTTTTCGCTGAAGGTTTTATTATTTTCATCTTAGGTGCGCAAGCGAAAACATTTATTGAACAGCATTTTACAACGATCACGATCGTCGGCGGCATTGTCATCGTCATCGCCTTTTTGATTTATAAACGGTTGAAGTAGTGCGTTTGGCATAAACGAAACGCATATGATACAATTTCGGTAGTACATAACAAAAGGAGTGTTGGACATGAGTGAAGCAGCACAAACGTTAGACGGTTGGTATTGTCTGCATGATTTTCGCACGGTTGATTGGGCGGCTTGGAAAACGCTCACAAACGAAGAGCGCCAAGAAGCAATACAAGAGTTTTTCACATTAGTCGAAAAATGGGAAAACACAGAAGCTGCCAAAGAAGGTAGCCATGCGATTTACACGATTATGGGGCAAAAAGCAGATATCATGTTTATGCTTTTACGCCCAACGATGGAAGAACTTCACGAAATTGAAACAGCAATCAACAAAACAAAGCTTGCTGAATATCTCGTGCCAGCCTATTCGTACGTCTCAGTCGTTGAACTGAGCAACTACTTGCCGGCAGAGGCAGGCGACCCGTATGAAAATCCAGAAGTACGTCGCCGTTTATATCCGATCTTACCAAAAACAAACCACGTTTGCTTTTATCCGATGGACAAGCGCCGTCAAGGAAACGACAACTGGTACATGCTTCCGATGGAAGAGCGTCGCAACTTGATGCGCGCACACGGCATGACGGGCAGAAAATACGCTGGAAAAGTCGTACAAATCATTACGGGCTCGGTCGGCTTTGACGACTATGAATGGGGCGTCACGCTCTTTTCGAACGATGTACTTCAATTTAAAAAGCTCGTATACGAAATGCGCTTCGATGAAGTCAGTGCGCGATTTGGTGAATTCGGCTCGTTCTTTGTCGGCAACATTTTACCGAAAGAAAAAATGGAACAGTTTTTACATGTGTAGGCCTCCGATTTGGAGGTCTTTTTTTTCATCTCTTTCATACATATAACAATGACGACTTTCCTCACATTTTCATACGTCTCATCATAGGCTAATAGCGATTTTCATAAAGTGAGGTGAAGGGATGGCTGTTGTTGCATATACAGAAGAAGATGTCAAATTGCTTGCACGTCTCATGCGCGCAGAGGCAGAAGAAGACGGACAACTTGGCATGTTAATGGTTGGGAATGTTGGAGTGAATCGTGTGCGTGCAAACTGCCTCGACTTTGACGGTCTTCGTACGATTCGTCAAATGGTTTTTCAAAGCCCTGGAGGATTTGAAGCGGTACAAAAAGGGTATTTTTATCAACGGGCACGTGAAGAAGATATTCGTCTTGCCCGACGCGTCATCCGCGGCGAGCGTTTCCATCCTGCTACAAATTCGCTTTGGTTTTTTCGACCGGATGGATCATGTCCGCCGCAATGGTTTAATCAATGGAATGCTGGACGGTTTAAGTCGCATTGTTTTTATGCACCAACACGTTCGAACTGTCCACGCGTATATTAGAAGGAGGGGTTACGATGAGTGACGAACGTCAACAAATGCCGTATTATCCATATCCGTACTACTATCCATACCAAATGCCAACATATCCGTTTGGCATGCCTACACCAACGTTTACACCACAAACGGGGGCGATGCAAACGCCGACAACCGCAAGCCAACCGCTACCAGGCATGCTCCCAATTGAAGAATCATATATTGAAAATATTTTACGTCTAAACAAAGGGAAAATCGCAACCGTTTATATGACGTTTGAAAACAACCGTGAATGGAATGCGAAGATTTTCCGAGGAGTCATTGAAGCCGCTGGTCGCGATCATCTCATTTTAAGCGATCCACAAACAGGAATGCGTTATTTATTACCGATGATTTATCTCGACTATGTGACATTTGATGAAGAAATTAATTATGAATATCCATTTGCATCAGGTGGCGGATTAAGCACATATGCTCCACGGTGAAAACGAGGCGTCAAGCACGCCTCGTTTTACATTTGTTTTATCGCGATATATGCCAAAAATAGCCACGCAACGATGAACGATACGCCCCCAAACGGCGTAATCGCCCCAAGTATTTTGATTTGCGTTAAGCTTAGTACGTATAAACTACCTGAAAATAAAACGATTCCTGCAAGCATAAACCAACCAACAGGCGTCACTTGGGGCCATTTTGTTGCCAGCAGCGCAACGAGAAACAAACCGATCGTATGGAACATTTGATATTGAACAGCTTTTTGCCACGTGTCTATATATCGATCTGGAATTCTTCCTTCCAACACATGCGCCCCGAACGCCCCTAGCGCCACACATAATGCTGCACTAATTGAAGCGAGAATTGTAAATAGTTTCATGTTGTCCCCTCCTAAAAATCAAGTAATGACGGTCCGTTCGCATCGGCACCAATGTCTAATCGTTCGGTTGTTGCCGGTTGCGACAAAGTCACTTCCTGTTTGTTTGGTGATGGTTGTTGTAAAATAATGTCGCACAACGCGCGAACAGCATATATATGTTCACGCACCGCTTGCGGTGATGATGCTTGTTTTGCTTTTGCGATTTCTTCTTCTATTTTTGCGAATACATTTGTCACCGATATGTCCAAAACGTTTTCACTCCCTACTTCTTTTTCCTTTACAACAATGGTATCTTATACATAGCAACTTTTCAAATTGAAAACGCTTAAAAAAGGAGCGAGAATAGATGAAACGGACGTGGTGGAAAGAAGCCGTCGTATATCAAGTGTATTGGCGCAGCTTTTTTGACTCAAATGGCGACGGGTATGGTGATTTAGAAGGGCTCATTCAAAAACTCGATTACATTCGCGATTTAGGGGTGGATGTTATTTGGCTCAATCCGTGCTATGAGTCGCCAGATAAAGATAACGGGTACGATATTTCTGACTACTATCGTATTATGGACAAAGCCGGGGATATGGAAACGTTTGATCGGTTGCTTTCTGAGGTGCATAAACGCGGAATGAAATTAATTATGGACCTTGTCGTGAACCATACATCCGATCAACATCCTTGGTTTCTTGAATCTCGTTCGTCAAAAGACAATCCGAAACGCGACTGGTACATATGGCGCGACAAACCGAATAACTGGCGCTCGTACTTTACTCCATCCGCATGGGAATATGATGAAAACACAGGACAATATTATTTCCATTCGTTTGCGGTAGAACAGCCGGATTTGAACTGGGAAAACGAAGACGTTCGCGAAGAAATTTATAAAATGATGCGTTTTTGGTTAGATAAAGGAATTGATGGGTTCCGTTTAGACGCCATTGCCTTACTCGCAAAGCCTGACGGATTCCCAGATGCCGAAAATCCGTATGACATTCGTTATTTAACAAACAATCCAGGCGTGCATGATTATTTAAAAGAAATGAATGAAAAAGTATTAAAACATTATGATATTTTCACAGTCGGGGAAGTCGCTTTCGTGTCGCCAGAAGAAGGATTAAAATATGTCGGGGAAGACCGAAACGAGCTACATACCCTCTTCCACTTTGAAGTTTGCGACGAAATGCCGACATGGGACCCGATTCGTTTTAAACAAATTCAAAAACGTTGGTACGAAGGATTGTGGGGCAAAGGGTGGAACTCGCAGTTTTTAAACAATCACGACCATACGCGACAAGTGACGCGCTACGGAAACGATAAACAATTCCGCGTCGAGTCAGCGAAATTGCTCGCTACGCTCGTGCATACGTTGCCTGGAACACCGTACATTTATCAAGGGGAAGAAATTGGCATGACGGGCGTCAAATTTGACTCAATCGATGACTACAACGACATTGCGATGAAAAATAAATATGCGGAGGAAGTCGCCAAAGGACGCGATCCGAAAGAAGTGCTAGAAAGCTTACAGCTACTAAGCCGCGATAATTCTCGGACACCGATGCAATGGGACGATAGCGAAAACGCAGGATTTACGACGGGAACGCCTTGGTTAAAAGTGAATCCGAATTATAAAGAAATTAACGTGAAACAAGCGTTAGCGGATCCGAACTCGGTGTATTATTACTATAAAAAGCTCATTCAATTACGCAAACAAAATCCGGTCATGGTGTACGGTACGTTCCGTGATTTTTCGGAACATGATCCGTACATTTACGCCTATACACGTGAGCTCGATGGCGTTCGTTGGCTCATCGTCTTAAATCATTGTGACAACGACAACGTATATGAGTTGCCGAAGGAGCTCGCTTCGGCTCACCGCCATCTTTTGCTCGGTAATTATACAGATGTGAAAGAAGAAGGCTCCACACTCCATATGCGTCCACATGAAGCAAGAATGTATGCATTACAATAAGCAGCCGATGTGGCTGCTTATTTTTTATTGACTTCCTGTTCAAACGCCTCTAGCGCCCGTTTTTCACCGAATACAATCAATATATCCCCGACGAAAAACCGCTCCTCTGGCGTTGGGTTACCAATCATGTTGTTTTGACGTTGAATCGCAATAATCGTCACACGAAAGCGCGTGCGCACCGCTTGATCGCGGACAGATGTCCCAACAAATGAAGAATGCGATTCAATCGTAATCTCTTCAATCGCATATTGTTCGGCACGATCGTGAAAAATCGTATCGACATAATCGACACTGACAGGCTTTAACATCGTCATCGCCATACGTCGACCGCTTAAGAAAGCAGGGTTAATGACTTTATCCGCCCCAGCGCGCCGCAATTTTTCCTCTGATTCCGTTCGCTCCGCACGTGCGACAACTTGAATATTAGGATTTAGCCCTTTTGCGGTTAAAGAAATAAAGACGTTATCAGCATCCGAAGGCAATGCTGCAACTAACCCTGCGGCACGATCAATGCCTGCGGCAATTAACACGTCATCTTCTGTCGCATCCCCCTCAACATACGGAATGGGATCGCCCATTTCTTCAAGCCAATCTACATTCCGTTCAACGACAACGACAGATGTCCCGTTTTTGACAAGCTCGCGCACAACTTGTTCGCCAACACGACCAAATCCACATACGATAATATGGTTTGTCATCGTTTCTATTTTCTTTTTCATTTTTCGCCTCCGCACCGTTTTCGAAAATTCCCCTTCCATCATCATTGAAACAACCGCCCCTGTCGCATACGTCACGATACTAATACCGACGGGAATAATAATGAGCGCAAACATTTTCCCATAAAACGTTTGTGGAACTGTATCACCATAGCCAACCGTCAAAATCGTAACAACCGTCAGCCAAAGCGCATCAAAAAATGTTAATTGCTCAGAAAACATAAACCCTACCGTTCCTGCGATAATAGCGACGATCATCGCAATGACAGAAACAGCGATCGAGCGCGACGAACTCATCCGTTTCTCCCCTTATGTTCTTTTTTTACAAACTTCATGCAAGGCGTCCCAGACGACTGCCTGACGACAATCGACGGCAACATCGCGCTTTTAAAACCGAATGCTCGACAGCCCCGCGGCATTTGCGCATCCCATGTCACATAAAAATGCTTGCATGCATAACAATTTACTCTCTCATTATATGTTTTCGATTTGCCAGTCAATGGGCTCTCTCCCTGTCTGTTGTAAAAAGCCGTTCGTTTTTGAAAAAGGACGGCTACCGAAAAAACCTCGTGCGGCGGAAAACGGACTTGGATGCGGTGCTTCAATGATGTAATGATGCTCATTCGTAATAAGCGCTTTTTTTGCTTGCGCATGACGTCCCCATAAAATAAAGACGACAGACTCACGTTTTTCATTTACAAGCTCGATGACGCGGTCTGTAAAATACTCCCAACCTTTTCCTTTATGTGAATTTGCTTCCCCACGTCGTACGGTTAATACGGTATTTAGCAATAACACCCCTTGCTTCGCCCATTTTAATAAATAACCGTTGTTTGGAATATAACATCCAAGGTCATCTTGTAGCTCTTTAAAAATGTTTAATAGTGACGGAGGCAAAGCGACGCCCGGTTTTACAGAAAAACTTAATCCGTGCGCTTGATTTGGCCCATGGTACGGGTCTTGTCCTAAAATGACGACTTTTACGTTCGCATACGGGGTGTAATGAAGAGCGTTGAAAATGTCGTGCATATCAGGATAAATCGTTTTCGTTCGATATTCTTCTTTTAAAAATTGACGCAATTTCACATAATACGGTTTTTGAAACTCCTCTTGTAATAAAGGAGCCCAATCGTTTTTCAATATGCTCATCACCGCACTCCTTTCTAATGCAAAGGCTACCCTACTTTATAGGATAGCCTGTTTTTGATTAAAACTGAATTTTTTCTTCTAAGAAGCTTTTTAATTCTGCAATTGGAATGCGCGTTTGTTCCATTGTGTCGCGGTCGCGTACCGTCACCATTTGATCTTGTTCCGAATCAAAGTCATACGTAATACAGAACGGTGTACCAATTTCATCTTGGCGACGATAACGTTTACCGATCGATCCCGATTCGTCGTAATCAACCATAAAGTGTTGTGACAATTGTTCAAAAATGGCACGTGCACCTTCTGACAACTTTTTCGATAACGGTAATACAGCTGCCTTATATGGCGCTAATGCCGGATGAAGATGCATGACGGTACGCGTTGTGCCGTCTGCAAGTTGTTCTTCTTCGTACGCATCGATCATAAATGCAAGCGTCACACGATCTGCACCGAGTGAAGGCTCAATGCAATACGGAATGAATCGTTCATTCGTTTCTTGATCAAGGTAATGGAAGTCTTCGCCTGAATATTCCATATGACGACGTAAATCGTAATCGGTACGTGATGCAATGCCCCATAGTTCGCCCCAACCGAATGGGAATTTATATTCAATATCGGTTGTCGCGTTGCTGTAGTGAGATAGTTCGTCTTCGGAATGATCGCGTAAACGAATGTTTTCGCGCTTCATGCCAAGCGATAAAAGCCATTGTTCGCAATATTGTCTCCAATAATCAAACCATTGTAATTCTTCGCCCGGCTTGCAGAAAAACTCAAGCTCCATTTGTTCAAATTCACGCGTACGGAACGTAAAGTTTCCTGGTGTAATTTCGTTACGAAAACTTTTTCCAATTTGTGCAATACCGAACGGCAATTTTTTACGCATCGTCCGTTGTACGTTTTTAAAGTTGACAAAAATGCCTTGTGCCGTTTCAGGACGAAGATAAATTTCGTTGGCGCTTGACTCCGTCACACCTTGGAACGTTTTAAACATTAGGTTAAATTGACGAATGTTTGTAAAGTCGCGGCTACCACAATCTGGACAAGCAATGTCGTGCTCTTGAATGAGCTGCTCCATTTTTTCAAACGGAAGCCCATCGACAACCATTTCAATCCCTTTCGCTTCAAGCGCGCCTTCAATTAATTTATCCGCCCGATGACGCGCTTTACACTGTTTACAGTCAATCATCGGATCGTTAAAGTTTCCTAAATGACCTGACGCTTCCCACGTGCGTGGATTCATTAAAATGGCCGCATCCAAGCCAACGTTATATGGCGATTGTTGAACGAACTTTTTCCACCATGCGCGTTTAATGTTATTTTTCAATTCTGTCCCTAACGGACCGTAATCCCACGTATTCGCTAATCCGCCGTAAATTTCTGAACCAGGAAAAACAAAGCCACGATGCTTTGCATGTGCTACAATTTGATCCATCGTTACTGACATCTTTCATCCTCCTTTTGTAAAATATAAACAAAAACGCTCTCATCCTTAGGCCTTTCGCCTAGGGACGAGAGCGTGACTCCCGCGGTTCCACCCTAGTTGATGCGTAACGCATCCACTTTTGCGTAAAGCAACTCCAGACTGCCGTTTCGCTAAGCGTCTTTACTAGGCTTTCACCATCCCTAGCTCGCTACAAAAGAACGATCTTAGCTACTATCCATCTTTCATCGTTGCACCTGTATTTCGTTTGGTTGATATTGTATCAAACGAAAATACGAGCGTCAAGGGGAGGGGGAAATGATTAATTTCGAATTAAGTAGTCAAACGCTCCTAAAGAAGCCGTTGCGCCGGAGCCCATAGAAATGATAATCTGTTTATATGCGCTATCTGTACAATCGCCAGCAGCGAAGACGCCAGGAACGTTTGTCGCACCGCGTTTATCGACAATAATTTCCCCAAAGCGATTGCGCTCTACCGTTCCTTCTAACCATTCTGTATTCGGTACAAGCCCGATTTGCACGAATACACCTTGAAGTTCAATATGGCGCTCTTCGCCTGTTGCGCGATCAATATATGTGAGACCGTTCACTTTATCTGTTCCTGTAATTTCTTTCGTTTGCGCGTTTTTGATTACTGTGACGTTCGGTAAGCTGTATAAACGATCTTGCAATACAGCGTCCGCTTTTAATTCTGTCGCAAATTCAAGCACTGTTACATGCTTAGCAATTCCAGCAAGGTCAATCGCTGCTTCTACTCCAGAGTTCCCACCGCCGATGACGGCGACATGTTTTCCTTCAAATAACGGTCCGTCACAATGTGGGCAGTAAGCGACCCCTTTATTTTTGAACTCCGCTTCACCTGGGACACCGAGATTACGCCAACGTGCACCTGTGGCAATAATGACGGCTTTACTTTTTAACACCGCACCGTTTTCAAGCTCTACTTCAATCAGGTCTTTCTTTTCTAACCGTTTGGCACGCTGTAAGTTCATAATATCAACGTTATAATGTTTCACATGTTCCTCAAGACTTGCCGCAAGCTTCGGACCTTCTGTATATTTGACGCTAATAAAGTTTTCAATACCTAACGTGTCTAAAATTTGACCGCCGAAGCGCTCCGCAACGATTCCTGTACGAATGCCTTTACGCGCTGCATAAATCGCCGCTGTTGCACCGGCAGGTCCGCCACCGATGACAAGCACATCAAATGGGTCTTTTTCTGCAAAAGTAGAAGCATCCGGCGTGCTTCCTAACTTCGCAAGAATTTCCTCAAGCGACATGCGTCCGCTTGCGAACGGTTCACCGTTTAAAAAGACCGTCGGCACAGCCATGACGTCTTTTTGTTCGACTTCTTCTTTAAACGCTGCTCCATCAATCATCGTATGTGAAACGTTCGGATTCAATACGCTCATGACGTTTAACGCTTGTACGACATCTGGACAATTATGGCATGTCAAGCTGACGTATGTTTCAAAACGATACGTCCCTTTTAAATGTTTAATTTGTTCCATGACCGCTTGATCGACTTTTGGTGGTCTTCCACTCACTTGAAGCAACGCAAGCACGAGAGAAGTAAATTCATGTCCTAAAGGCACGCCCGCGAATACAACGCCTGTATCTTCACCAACGCGATTGACACTAAAACTTGGCGTTCTTTCTAGCGTTGTTTTCTCTACTTTGATTTTCGGTGACATTGTAGCAAGCTCGTCGACTAAAGCAAGCATATCGCGGGAAACTTTATCGTCTCCCGCGCTCACTTTTAATACAATGTCATTTTCCATCAATTGTAGATATTGGGCGAGCTGTGTTTTAATTTCCGCATCCAATATCATCGCATAAGCCCCCTTAAATTTTGCCTACAAGGTCAAGGCTTGGCTTAAGCGTTTCGCGACCTTCTTGCCATTTTGCTGGGCATACTTCGCCAGGATTGTTGCGCACGTATTGTGCTGCTTTAATTTTGTTTACGATTGTGCTTGCGTCACGACCGATGCCGTCAGCGTTAATTTCAACCGCTTGAATAACGCCATCTGGATCGATGATGAACGTACCGCGTTGCGCAAGACCTGTCTCTTCATCAAGCACTTCAAACATGCGTGATAATTTTTGTGAAGGGTCACCGATCATCACATATTCGATTTTGCTGATCGCTGGTGAATGGTCGTGCCATGCTTTATGTGTGAAATGTGTATCCGTTGAAACAGAGTACACTTCTACACCAAGCTCTTTTAATTTCGGATATTCGTTTTGTAAATCTTCTAATTCCGTTGGGCAAACGAAAGTAAAGTCAGCTGGATAGAAGCAAACAACGCTCCATTTTCCTTTTAAATTTTCTTCTGTTACCTCGATGAAATCGCCGTTATGGAACGCCATCGCTTTAAATGGTTGAATTTGTTTTCCTACTAATGGCATTGTGAATCATCCTCCTCATTATATTTTTTGCATACGCATAGCCTGTCCCAGTCATACGAAAATTATGACTGAAACAATAATAAAATTATAACAATTATAATTCGATATAAATTATCATATAGGAATATTTGTTTGTCAAGTAGAAACTATCGAACCATCTTAGTTTTTCGACATACGCTTCTTTTATTCCTTTTTCAATAATAAAAAAACAGAGCCTGCACAGCGACTCTGCTTTCTCACGTTATAAAAGTGAAACTAACCAAGAGGAGAACATTAAATAATACCGCAACGACAAAAAACCACTTTTGTTTCCTTTTTTTCTTGACGATATATTCTGCAAATACAACAGTTAAGAAAGCGAAACAAATAAATGATAAAAATAATGCGATCTGTCCCTCAAACACATGTCGAACAAGAAGTGGTGACAACAAAAGTAAAACAAATAATTGCTGGAGGCTCCACCAATACATCCCCCTCCCTCCTAGCGACGAACAAGATGA
Source organism: Anoxybacillus flavithermus (assembly GCA_002243705.1). Taxonomy (GTDB): domain Bacteria; phylum Bacillota; class Bacilli; order Bacillales; family Anoxybacillaceae; genus Anoxybacillus; species Anoxybacillus flavithermus. Next base: position 607,626 of record CP020815.1, on the reverse strand, counting down.
GCGAGCCGCGAACGAAACGGTTCACCATCCCATATGACTTCACTCTTTGCTTGCCGTTTTTGCACATCCGGCTCTGATAAAAGAAGCCAAAAGTTTTTTGTCGGTAAATCACCCAACCCATGTTTTTCACTTAATCGATTTAAATACATTTGTCTCGTTTCATTCATTTGTTTCGATAAATGATCTCCTTCATTGGAAAAAGCATAAAGAACACTCGCCGTCGGTACGCGTTTGACACGAAACTCTTTCGCTACACGTAAAAAGAAATCCCAATCCCAATAGTTATGGACGTACGGATCAAAATATCCGATGACATCATGAATGGTGCGCCGATACATGCTCCCTGAAGGGACATACGTGGAAAATGAACGCATTGCTTGTAAATCATATTCATATGCAAATAAAAAGCGATCGGTCGGTATACGCATCCCATTTTCCGTGCGATAATGAAAAATTTCTACGTCCGAATATACAAAATCCGCATCATTCATGTTCGCGATCATTCGCTCCATATGGCACGGCAATAGTAAATCGTCATCATCACAAAGCATAATAAAGTCTTCTGTCGCCGCACGCACACCGATATTCCGGGCTTCGACGTGTCCGACATTTTCGCTTAATTCCATGAGCTCAATAGAAAGCTCAGGATATGCATCGACAGCAGCTTGTACCGATGAGCCCCCATCGTTGACAATAATGACTTGCGTTGGCTTATACGTTTGTTTGCTTAACGACTCTAGCAATTCTGCCAGCGGAAGTAACCGATTATATGTCGCAATAACTACAGAAACACCCAAAAGAAAATCCCCTTTCAAAAAAGAAGCTACAATGATACCATTATAGCTTCTTTTCGAATGATTATGCGAGTTCTTGTTGTTTCGTTTCTTTCCCGAGGAAAAGAACGGCAAGTGCACCAATGAAAATCGCGATACAAAAAATCGCAAAAATCATCGTGATTGATACTTTTTGTGCCACAAGATAACCGACAAGAAGCGGTCCTAAAATGCCACCAATGCGTCCAAATGAAGCGGCCATTCCTGCCCCTGTTGCACGAATAACCGTTGGGTACTGCTCTGGTGTGTACGCGTAAAGCGCTCCCCATGCTCCAAGATTGAAAAACGATAACAATGCTCCGAATGTCATAAGCGCAACAACTGTCTCAGCATTTCCGAAGAAATAAGCACTTAATGCAGTACCAGTTAAATAAATGATTAATACCGCTTTTCGACCGATGCGTTCAATTAACCACGCGACGCTAAAATAACCCGGCAGCTGCGCTAATGTCATGATAAGTACGTACTCAAAGCTTTTAATTAAACTAAATCCTTTCATGACCATGACGCTCGGTAACCATAAAAACATACCGTAATAAGAAAAGACGACCATAAACCATAAAATCCAAAGCATTGTCGTTTGCTTGGCATACGGTTTTGCCCAAACATCCACAATATTGCGCCAGACGGAACGACGCTCCACTTTTGTTGCCACAAATTTTTGTGAATCTGGCAAGTTTATGCGCAAATAAATCGCGTATAACGCTGGTACAGCCCCTAAAATGAGCGCCATTTGCCAACCGTACGTCGGAATAATGAAAAATGAAATAAGCGCCGCTAATAACCAACCGCCTGCCCAAAAGCTTTCCAATAAAACGACAATTTTTCCTCGCTCATGGGCAGGTACGCTTTCCGACACGAGCGTTGATGCAACCGGAAGCTCTCCTCCAAGCCCCATGCCAATGAGAAAGCGTAACATTAAAAAGACCGTTAGTGTTGTCGCAAGCGCAGATAATCCGCTGCCAATCGAAAATAATAAAAGCGTAATGATGAAAACTTGTTTTCGCCCAATGCGGTCAGCTAACAATCCGAAAACGAGTGCGCCGACGGCCATGCCAATCGAGTTGATACTCCCAATCCAGCCCATTTGCTCGGCTGTTAAATTCCACTCCTTCTGCAAGGCAGCAATAATAAACGAAAGCATCCCGACATCCATTGCATCAAACAACCAGCCAAGCCCGGCAATCCAAAGCAATTTGTTTCTTGATATGTCTTTACTCATGTCATCCCGTTACAGAAAACTTACAAGACTTTATAAAAAACTTATAAAAGTCTATGTTTCCTTCCTTGTTCATCGCGCCCGATTTTGCCGAAGCTACTCTCGTTTCTTTGGCGCTCCGAAGGCTTCACTTCCCCACTAACGGATGGGTACATGTTGTGCTTTACTTGGCATAGTTTTTCAAGTTGATGCTTGCGTTGAGGTCGCGATCCATTTCTATCCCACAAGCTTCACAGCGATACGTCCGTTCGGATAGAGAAAGCTTCTCTTTTACATGACCGCAACGGCTACACTTTTTGCTTGACGGATAAAACCGATCCGCCACGATCAACTCGATCCCATACCATGCACATTTGTACATCATTTGCCGCTTGAACTCGTGGAATGTTTGTTGTTGAATCGCTTTCGATAGCTTGCGATTTTTTAACATGCCGCTTGTATTCAAGTCTTCCATCACGACATACGTTGGCTTGGTTTTCACCAACGTCGTGGTGATGTGGTGGGTATAGTTTAGCTGGGTATTTTTAGCCTTCGGCGTTTTTTCAAAACAAGGAATTCTAGTTTCTTGATGTTTTCCGTTTTTCTGTAACGGTATTCCCCCCTTTCTGTTTGGATTTTGTTCATTTCATATTTTCGCGATATTTTTCTTTGCATTCGCTTCATTTGTTTTTCAAGCTTTTTCACTTGAGACATGTGATGGATGTTAGGAAACGTCATCCCATTGCTGACGGTAGCGAACGATTTTACTCCCAAATCAATACCAATGCCTTCGTTGTATGTTCCATGCTTCACTTCCGCTTCCTCTACACCGACCGTTAAAAACCAGTTCATCCCGTCAAACACGATGCGCGGATTGACATACTTTATATGTGCACCGTGAGGAATACGACCTCTTTCAGCAAGATGGATCCAATTGAATTTCTGTCTATTTTTCTTTTTAGAAGGCGTCAGTTTCTCTAGTTTCACATGCGTGTCGGTCACTTTGATTTTGGCGGTGTCTTGATAAAAACTTGGGCGTGTTCGCTTTTTTGTTTTAAACTTCGGAAACTTCGCCCGTCCTTCAAAAAAGTTTTTGTAGGCTTGACACGCATCTTTCATTGCTTGTTTTGTGATGTTATTGGAATAATTGTTGAGCCAACTATACTCTTTCGTTTGTTTGAGCTGCGTTAACCTTTTTCTTAGTTCACCATCACTTAAAAATTGACCACCTTGTTTATCATTTTCTTGTTGTTGCGCTAATGCAAAGTTATACGCTCATCTGGCAACACCTGCGCATTGAAATAGCTTCGTCTTTTGCTTATTATTGGGCAGAAGCATGACTTTATACGTGCGAATCATCTTCTCCCAGCCCCTTTTGACTTTTTTCACATAAAATGATCATCAGATTTTTATAAAATTTTTATAAATATTTATACATTTATCATTAACAGTCAAAAGCCTCCATTGTCAGCTGTTAAATCGCCTTCCTCATGATTATATTTCCTTTTTTGTTATGTATCAATGCAAAAAGCGTCGGGAAAAACCGACGCTTAGCGCAAATCTTCTTTTGAAAACGCTCCAGGGAGAAGTTCTTTTACTGTTGTTTCTTGCACATCGCCTTTCATATTCGCTAAAACAACAGGCATATTTGGATCACATAATTCAACAATGACTTGACGGCATGCTCCACACGGGGGAACTGGCCGCTCCGTATCCGCAACGACAGCTAACATCGCATACTCATGATCGCCTTCTGAGTATGCTTTAAATAAAGCGGTACGCTCTGCACAGTTGCATAAACCGTATGAGGCGTTTTCAATGTTGCAACCACCGTACACTTTTCCATCTTTCGTTAATAGCGCTGCTCCCACTTTAAACTTTGAATACGGAACGTACGCCCGCTCTCTCGCTTGTTTTGCCGCTTCAATTAACTGTTGTTTATTCATTGTTGATCATCCCTTCTTGGGCTGTTTAGTTAAAAAACGTCTTCATTAACCAATCGGCAACGACGCCACCTAAATATACGCCAAATACCCCCATCATTCCTGCCAATACAGGCGGGGCTGGCAATGGCAAACGTAAAAATTTAAATAAAATCCCAACAACAAGCCCAGCAAGTAAGCTTAATAATACTTCTTTCATCGGTCAATGCCTCCGTTAGTATGTTTCGTTTGACGTTGTTCCTTCCATAATCGCTGGTCCAGAGCTTGTACCGATACGGTTTGCCCCTGCATCAATCATCGCTTTTGCATCTGCCGCACTACGCACACCACCAGATGCTTTCACACCAACGTTTGGACCAACTGTTTTACGCATTAATGCGACGTCTTCTACTGTCGCCCCACCGCTTGCGAATCCTGTCGATGTTTTCACAAAATCTGCACCAGCACGAACAGCAATTTCGCATGCGCGCACTTTTTCTTCATCTGTTAACAACGCCGTTTCGATAATAACCTTTGTTAACGCTTTTCCTTTTGCAGCCTCGACAACGGCACGAATATCGCGCTCTACAAGATCATCGTCACCGTCTTTTAACGCACCAATGTTGATGACCATATCGACTTCTTGCGCACCGTTTTCAATGGCTTGTTTCGTTTCAAATGCTTTTACTTCTGGCGTTGTCGCTCCTAACGGAAAACCAATGACTGTACATACTTTTACTTTTGTTCCTTGTAAACGTTCAGCCACAAATTTTACCCACGTTGGATTCACACATACGGATGCAAATTCGTACTTTTTTGCTTCTTCCACTAGTTTTTCAATTTGTGCTTTCGTTGTTTCTGGCTTTAATAACGTATGATCGATCATGCTAGCAATGTTCATCATTCATTCCTCCTTAAAATTTGAAGTGATCGAAGCGCACGAGGCGCTTCATCATTAAATAAACATACCCGCAATGGATGCGCTTAACAGCGAAGCAAGCATCCCGGCAAGGACAGCTTTTAAGCCCATGCGCGCAATATCGCTACGACGATTTGGCGCTAAGCTTCCTAACCCGCCAAGTAAAATTCCCATCGAAGAAATATTAGCAAATCCACATAGCGCAAAGCTAACAATCGCTACCGTTTTGGCTGATAACTCTGGAATTTGTGGCGCAAACGATGAATACGCAACAAACTCGTTTAAAATCAATTTTTGTCCGATAAATCCACCAGCTGTCACTGCTTCAGACCAAGGTACCCCAATCGCAAACGCAATAGGCGCAAAAACAAATCCTAAAATCTTCTGAAGCGTTAAGCCGTCGTAGTTAAATAAGTTTCCGACGCCGCTAAGCAATCCGTTAATTAACGCAATAAGAGCGATAAACGCTAACAACATCGCACCGATATTTAACGCTAACTTCAAACCATCGCTCGCCCCACGCGCCGCTGCGTCGATGACGTTTGTAGATTCCTCATCTTTTTCCATTTCAAAATGTTCATCTTCTTTAATTGGCTCTGTTTCTGGCACGATCATTTTCGCCATGACTAATCCTGCTGGCGCCGCCATAAAACTTGCCGCAAGTAAATATTCAAGCGGAACACCTAAAAGCGAGTAACCAACAAGTACAGAACCGGCAACTGATGCTAAGCCTCCTGTCATAACCGCAAACAGTTCCGACTGTGTCATTTTGGACAAATACGGACGAATAACAAGCGGAGCTTCCGTTTGACCGACGAAAATGTTCGCTGCTGCTGACATTGACTCCGCTTTGCTCGTCCCAAGCAATTTCGCGAGCGGGCCGCCGATCATTTTAATGACCCACTGCATCACGCCAATATAGTAAAGAACAGAAATTAACGCAGAGAAGAAAATGACGACCGGCAATACTTGAAACGCAAACACAAATCCAATTCCTTTTGCCGCAAACATGCCACCGAACAAAAAGTTAATTCCTTCATTTGCATAGTTAATAATGTTTGTGACACCATTTGTCAACCACTGCAATGCCGCTTTCCCTGCTTCCCATTTTAAAACGATAAACGCAAAAGAAACTTGAATCGCAAGACCACCTAAAATCGTTCGTGGATTAATCGCTTTGCGATTGTTTGAAGAAAGAAAAGCGATCCCAAGGACAACGGCGATACCAACAAGTCCCCAAACGATATTCATGTTGAACACTCCTATAAGTTGAATTTTGATTACGTAATCAATATAACAGGAAAACGAACATATGTAAACGTTAACAAGAACAAATGTCAAAGAAAGTTCATGGTTGCGCTAAATCTTTCTTCCTTTTTACATAAATAAAGGGGGCTTTTTTCTTTTCCCCCATTTGTCGTTTCTTTATTCTTTTTCTAATAAGCATTCAGCGGTAAATTGATCGGTTACTAATACGTTCGCATATTTCCCTTTTAACGCCCCGTATATGCCAGCTACTTTATGAATACCGCCCGCAATGACGATCGAATATTCTTTCTTTCTCAGCTCTTCTAACTCAATGCCGAGCGTGCGGGCATTTAATTCTTCGCTACATAACTTTCCATTTTCATCAAAAAAGCGTGAACAAATGTCACCGGCTGCTTTTGAATAAATCGTTTGCAAATCTTCTTCTGTAAAATAACCGAGCTGAAACAATAACGACTCCGATTTAATTGGTCCAATCGTAAATACAGCAATATTCGCTTGTCGTCCAAGATCGAGAATTTTACGAATGTGGCGATCTGCTTCCATTGCTTGCTTAACAACGACATGATCCACGATCGCAGGTAACGGCAAATGGTGCACCGTTGCATTGAAGGCGCTTCCAAACAAATGTAAAATATCTGACGCAAACGTATTCGTTTCTGATAAGCTAACGCCTCCTTTTAATTGTACAACTTTTACGTTTCTGACATGCTTATGTTTGAGCTGTAACGCGATATGATACAATGTCGTTCCCCACGTCACACCGATGACATCGCCGTCTTTTACGATTGAACGTAAGTATTCTGCTGCCTCTTTCCCTAAATATTTTTTTATAACACCATCTTGATGCTCAGGGACCGATACGACAATTGCTTTTTTTAGATTGAACTTTTGTTCAAGTTGTTTTGCTAACTGTTGAATATCTTCAGCCGGATCGTTAATTTTAATTTCTACAATCCCTTCTTCTTTTGCTTGTTGTAGTAAACGTGACACCGTCGGCCGCGATACGCCAAGCTTTTTTGCAATGTCGTTTTGATTGTAATCTAACAAATAATACAACTTCGCTGCTTCAACAACTTTTTTTAGCTTATCTTGCTCCATCGCTTCATCACCTTTTATTTATGAATGAAAAAGGAGCAACCTTCCATATTTGAAGGAATACTCCCTTTTCTTTCATCATACGAAAAAAACTGAACATTTGACAAGAAAAAGTTTTAACATAATTTCCATTTAGATAAATGGAACGAAGCTTCCGCATTTGTCTGAAATGAGATATGTTCATTTTCTTCTTTCGTGAAAAACCGCGCCGTAAATACTTCCTCTCCATCATTTAAGAAAATTTCAATGATCTCATTTTGACCAACCTTCGCGTAAAATACGTTCGACTTCATCGCGTGTTGGTAACGCTGTCATTGCCCCTTTCGTTGATGCAGCTAACGCTCCAGAAACGCTCGCAAAACGCGCCATTTGTTCAACTTCCGTAAGGGATAACGAAGCGATTGTTCCTTCTCTTTCGTGCAAGCAATACAGCATGCCAGAAACAAAAGCATCACCAGCTCCTGTCGTATCTACTGCCTCTACTTTAAGCGCTGGTGTAAATACCGATCCTTCTTTCGTAAACGCATAACTACCGTTTTCCCCTAACGTGACGACGATGAGGGGAATATTGTATGGGACAAGGGCATCAATACCTTTTTGAATATCTTGCTCTCCGGTAATAAACGTTAACTCTTCTTCAGAAATTTTAAGTATATCTGCTTCTGGTAACATCGATATAATCATTTCGCGAGCTTGTTGTTCGCTTTCCCATAGGCCGAGGCGCAAATTCGGATCATATGAAACGGTCATACCGTTTTCCTTAGCTAGCATAACAGCTCGCTTTGTCGCGCTTCGCGCTGGCTCACTAATTAGTGAGATCGAACCAAAATGAAGAATGCGATGTGTCCGAAATAACGACTCATCCATTTCTTCTTCGCATAAAAATCGATCAGCGCTCGGGTTAATGTAAAAATCAAAGCTCCGTTCTCCGTTTTCCGCTAACGTTACAAAAACAACACCTGTGCGAACATCATCACTAAATTGAAGGAAAGATGTATTCACTCCATATGCATCAAGCGTTTCTTTTAAAAAAACGCCTAATACATCGCGACCAACTTTCCCTAAAAACGTCGATGGAATACCGAGCCGCGCAACACCAACCGCAACATTTGCAGGCGCTCCCCCCGGACTTTTTTGATACGACCGATTTGTTGCATCAAGTGGAATAAAATCAATTAACGCTTCACCAAGACTAATAACTCCTTGCTTCATCATCATCCCTCCCATTCCATCGTAATACGTTTAATTATGCAAATGCAACGCACAAAAATAAAACGTGCTACAATAATCGTAAAACAACGTAAGAAACGGAGTGGATGTCATGAATCCTTTTGCCACTCATTTTGAAAGTTTAGAGGAGTTTGCCGATCGTGTGAGCGAGTTGTTGCAATGTCCGATTACGATTGAAGATGCAAACCATCGCTTAATTGCTTACAGTGGACATGAGCATTATACCGATCCCGCCCGTACAGCGACCATCATTCATCGTCGTGTGCCAGAGCGCGTCATTAATAGTTTATGGCGCGAAGGGGTGATTCCAAAGCTTCTGCAAAGCGAGGAACCTGTTCGTGTCACAGAAATTTCAGAAGTCGGACTCGGCAATCGCATCGCTATCTCGATTTGGAAAAATAAAGAAGTACTCGGATTTATTTGGGCAATTGAAATGAATGAGTCATGGACAGAACATCAGTTCGATTTGTTAAAACAAGCAGCGAAAGCAGCGAAAAATTTGTTGTTGCAATTACAAATTCGCAAACATAAAAAAGAAGAGCGCATTCAAGAGTTTTTTTGGAAACTACTCACCGGACATTTTTCATCTGCCCATGACATCGTTGAACAATGCCATCAACTAAACGTACATGTGTATCCTTTTTTTTCAGTTGGCATTTTTCAATTTCAACAACATATTCAAACGCAAGTAGAGCGGCAAATTGATTACTTATTAAAAACGACACAACAACTCGCTATTCCGCTTTATACGATTGATCATCAGCGGTTAATTGTGCTCGTTGCGCCAAGTTCGAACGTCTATGGGGAAGCGCATATTGAACGATTTTTCCGTTCATTTATGACGCAAATGAAAGAACGATTTCGCATTGACATTATGATGGGAGCATTCGGAAATGTATATGAGTGCTATACAAAAATTGCAAAAAGTTATAAAGAAGCACAAACGGTATTAAAAATGAAACGTGCCTTTCCTCATCAACTTGCGAATATTCAAAGCTATCAACATCTTGGCATGTATCAATTTTTTGACTTGCTTTTTGAACAAAAACGACATGGGGATTTCCACAACGTTGCGCTCGAAAAGCTAAAACAATACGATGCCCAACATCATACAAACTTAGTCGAAACGATCGAAACATATCTCGACTGTGACAGCAACGTCAATGAAACAGCGAAAACGCTCAATATTCATCCGAATACACTCGCTTACCGTCTGAAGCGAATAAGTGAAATCGGAAACATCGACTTAAGCAATATGAGCGAAAAAGTGAAACTATATATCGATATGAAATTAGACAAATATCGGGCAACATAGCTTTTGTGGAAATCCACAAAAGCTTGTTTTTTCTTTCTCTTTTCTAAACAAACAACAAATGATAAAAAACATTTATACTGTAGATAATAATGAAAGACAACATGAAAGGGGAAACAGCACATGATTATTGGTGTTCCAAAGGAAATTAAAAATAACGAAAATCGCGTAGCGATTACACCAGCTGGCGTGATGTCATTTGTCAGCAATGGACATACTGTTATCATTGAGAAAGATGCAGGAATTGGAAGCGGTTTCACAAATGAAGATTACGTTCAGGCAGGGGCGCAAATCATCGAGCGCGCTGCAGACGTTTGGGCACAAGCAGATATGGTGATGAAAGTAAAAGAGCCGCTACCGAGCGAATACGAGTATTTCCGTCCAGGATTAGTGCTATTCACATACTTACATCTTGCTGCTGAGCCAGAGTTGGCACGTGCATTGAAAGAAAAAGGTGTCATTGCGATCGCTTATGAAACAGTACAAGTTGGTCGTACATTGCCACTTTTAACACCGATGAGCGAAGTAGCAGGACGTATGGCAGCACAAATTGGCGCACAATTCCTCGAAAAACCAAAAGGTGGAAAAGGAATTCTTCTTTCAGGCGTTCCTGGCGTTAGTCGTGGAAAAGTGACGATCATTGGTGGCGGTGTCGTCGGAACAAACGCTGCAAAAGTGGCGATCGGTTTAGGTGCAAACGTAACAATTATCGACTTAAGCGCAGAACGTTTACGTGAACTTGACGATATTTTCGGAAGCCAAATTAATACGCTTATGTCTAATCCAATGAACATCGCACAAGCTGTTGCGGAGTCTGACCTTGTGATCGGTGCCGTATTAATCCCAGGAGCAAAAGCGCCAAAACTTGTGACAGAAGAAATGGTAAAAGCGATGCAACCAGGCTCGGTCATCGTTGACGTAGCGATCGACCAAGGTGGCATTGTGGAAACGAGCGACCATGTGACAACACACGACAACCCGACATACGTGAAGCACGGCGTTGTTCACTATGCAGTCGCGAACATGCCGGGGGCGGTTCCACGCACATCTACACTCGCATTGACAAACGTCACAATGCCGTACGCACTACAAATTGCAAATAAGGGCGTGCAAAAAGCTGTTGCGGACAACCCGGCATTACGCCTCGGTGTAAACGTAGCAAACGGAGAAATCACATACGAAGCAGTCGCACGCGACCTCGGTTACGATTACGTTCCTGTCGAAGTAGCGTTAGATAAACAATTGTTAGCATAAAGACGAAAGGTGTCCTGACAAACGGGACACCTTTTTCTTATAACACTTTCGATAAAAACGACTTCGTTCGCTCATGTTGCGGCGCATCAAAAATTTGTTGTGGCGTTCCTTCTTCTACAATTACTCCACCGTCCATAAAGAGAACGCGATCCCCAACTTCACGAGCAAATCCCATTTCATGCGTCACGACGACCATCGTCATCCCTTCTTTTGCTAGTTGTTTCATGACGGCAAGCACTTCCCCGACCATTTCGGGATCGAGCGCAGACGTCGGCTCGTCAAATAACATCACCTTCGGCTCCATCGCGAGCGCACGAGCGATCGCTACACGCTGCGCCTGTCCGCCTGATAAAGAATCCGGATATACGTGCGCTTTATCTTGCAAGCCCACTTTCGCAAGCAATTGCAGCGCTTTTTCTGTCGCTTTTTCTTTCGACCATTTGCGCACTTTCATCGGAGCGAGTGTAATATTATGAAGCACCGTCATATGCGGAAATAAATTAAATCGTTGAAACACCATGCCGACTTCTTCACGCACTTTATTTAAGTCCGTTTTCGGATCTTTCAAATGAAATCCGTCAACGACGATATCTCCCTCATCAAAATCTTCCAACATGTTTAAACAACGTAAAAATGTCGACTTTCCCGATCCAGAAGGACCGATGACAACGACCACTTCTTTTTCACGAATGTGTGCGTCAATACCTTTTAACACTTGTAGTGATCCGTATGATTTTTTCAGATTTGTGACTTGAATCATGCATCATACCTTCTTTCTAACCGATGTAGCAACTTGCTTAATGAAAGCGTGAGCACTAAATAAATAAGCGCAACCGTTAAGTACGGTTCCCACACGCGATAATATTGCCCTTGCATCGCTCGTCCCCAATACATAAGCTCAGGTGCCGCAATAATTGCTGCAAGTGATGAATCTTTAATAAGAACGACAAATTCGTTGCCAAGCGGCGGAATCATGCGCTTGATCGCTTGTGGCAAAATAATGTAACGCATCGCTTGCACATGTGTCATTCCAAGCGAACGAGCAGCTTCCATTTGACCGCGGTCAATGGATTGGATGCCGGCGCGAAAAATTTCAGCGATATACGCAGCGGCGTTTAAAGATAACGAAATCGCTCCTGACACGAGCGGATTCGGTTGGGCAGTAAACATCGGCATAACCCCAAAATGAATAAGTAAAATTTGTACAAATAATGGCGTGCCACGGAAAAAATGAACGTACCAATCAAACGGCAAACGAACAAGACGATTTTGAATCATTTTCCCAAGCCCAATGGCTAAACCGAGAATCGTTCCGAAAAGGATACCGATCAAAGATAAGCCGATTGTCCATAGTACCCCTTTCAAAAAAAACGGGGCATATTCTACAATAATATTGAAACGAAAATCCATCATCCCTCACCTTTCTTCTTGTAAAAATTGCGTAACTGTCTACAGTTACGCAATTTTTCGTCGACGTTATTGCTGTTGTTGTAATGATTCAACATTCGGTTCTGTACCAAACCATTTCTTATAAATTTCTGCATACGTCCCATCTTTAATGACTTTTTTCAACGCTTCGTCTACTTTCTGTTTTAACTCGCTTCCTTTCGGGAACATGAAACCGTAAAATTCAGATTCAAAATGTTCTGGATCTTCAAATGCTACAATTTTCGCATCTGGATTGTTTTTTACGTATTCGTTCGCAACAGCGTTATCTGTCACAACCGCTTCGACACCACCGTTTAATAAATCCATAATCGCAACGACTGTATTCTCAAACTTTTTAATATTTGGATTCTCTTTTCCTAAAATTTTTTCAACGGCTTCTTGTCCTGTTGTCCCGTTTTGTACACCGACAACTTTTCCTTGTAAATCTTTCGCGCTTTTAATCGAACTTCCTTTTTTCACAAGAATCATATGTGTCGATTCAAAGTACGGAATGGAAAAGTCATATGTTTGTTTTCGATCATCGTTAATTGTAATGCCTGAAACAGCCATATCCGCTGTTTTTCCTTGAATCGCTGCGAACAATGGATCCCAGCCCATGTTTTTTAATTCATATGCTAGTCCAGCTTCTTTCATGACGGCTTTTAATAAATCGACATCAAAGCCGACAATTTCCCCTTTATTCATGTATTCAAATGGGGCAAACGCCGCATCTGTGACAACCGTAATTTTCTTTTCTGTTGTCGCTGTTTTTTCTGTTGAACTGCCACACCCTACGAGCGCAAACATAAGCATAAAAACAAGTGTGGCAATTATTCCTTTTTTCATCCACTTCTCCCCCTTACTATTTACTGTAAAATAACAAACGCTTGTGTATAAACATGTTATGCTTTCTATGTTTCACATATTATCAGCTTTTTATTTTTTATGCAACAAATTTTATAAAAATAATTTTTGGAAAAATCTTTATTTTAAAAAATGTTTTTGATCAACTTTTCACAAATTCGTCAATCCTCCCTTCTCCTCATCTTGTCAAAAAGTAGTATTCTTTATATAGGGGATATTTTTTACTATTCCTTAATGAATGGGAGGAGATTATAGTGGCGCTACTTACTGTGAACGAAGCTTTAATGGACGCTTGGAGAACGTTCAAAGGCGATAAGTGGAAAAAAGAAATTGATGTTCGCGATTTTATTTTAAATAACGTAACCGTTTACACAGGGGATGAATCGTTTCTAGAAGGTCCAACAGAAGCGACGAAAAAGCTTTGGGAACAAGTGATGGAACTTTCCAAACTAGAACGCGAAAGAGGCGGCGTTCTCAACATGGATACAGAAATCGTATCAACCATTACATCGCATGGACCTGGCTATTTGAATAAAGAGCTTGAAAAAGTTGTTGGTTTTCAAACAGACGAACCGTTTAAACGGGCGCTTATGCCATTTGGCGGTATTCGCATGGCGGAGCAAGCATGCGAAGCTTACGGATATGAAGTAAGCGATGAAGTAAAGAAAATTTTTACGCAATATCGTAAAACGCATAACCAAGGCGTATTTGACGTATATACCGATGAAATGAAAGCAGCGCGCAAAGCAGGAATTATTACAGGACTTCCTGACGCCTATGGACGCGGTCGCATTATCGGTGACTACCGCCGCGTCGCGTTATACGGTGTCGATCGCTTAATTGAAGAAAAGAAAAAAGATTTACGCAACACAGGCGCGCGTACAATGAGCGAAGACATCATTCGTCTTCGTGAAGAATTAGCGGAACAAATTCGCGCTCTTCAAGAATTAAAAGAAATGGCGGCAAGCTACGGCTACGATATTTCCAAACCAGCACGCAACGCACACGAAGCGTTCCAATGGTTATATTTCGCTTATCTTGCGGCGATTAAAGAACAAAACGGTGCGGCAATGAGCTTAGGTCGCGTCTCAACATTTTTAGATATTTATATTGAACGCGACTTACAAGAAGGCACATTAACAGAACGCGAAGCACAAGAGCTTGTTGACCATTTCGTCATGAAATTGCGTCTCGTCAAATTCGCAAGAACGCCAGAATACAATGAGCTATTTAGCGGCGACCCAACGTGGGTCACAGAGTCCATTGGCGGTGTCGCGATTGACGGTCGTCCGCTTGTGACGAAAAACTCATTCCGCTTCTTGCATACACTTGATAACTTAGGCCCGGCGCCAGAACCAAACTTAACGGTGCTTTGGTCGACACAATTGCCAGAAGCGTTTAAGAAATATTGCGCGAAAATGTCGATTCAAACAAGCTCCATTCAGTATGAAAATGACGATTTAATGCGTCCGGAGTTTGGAGATGACTACGGTATCGCATGCTGCGTCTCCGCGATGCGCATCGGTAAACAAATGCAGTTTTTTGGCGCGCGCGCAAACCTCGCGAAAGCGTTATTATACGCGATTAACGGCGGCGTTGACGAAAAACTAAAAGTGCAAATCGGTCCAGAATTTGCGCCAATCACATCTGAATACTTAGACTACGAAGAAGTAATGCGCAAATTTGACAGCGTCATGGAATGGCTAGCAGAATTGTATATTAATACGTTAAACGTCATCCATTACATGCATGATAAATATTGTTATGAACGCATCGAAATGGCGCTTCACGATACGCACATTTTGCGTACAATGGCAACTGGCATCGCCGGATTGTCCGTTGTCGCTGACTCATTAAGTGCAATTAAATATGCAAAAGTAAAAACAATTCGCGATGAAAACGGCTTAGCTGTCGACTTTGAAATCGAAGGCGACTTCCCGAAATACGGAAACAACGACGATCGCGTTGATGCGATTGCTGTCGATATTGTTGAACGTTTTATGACAAAATTGCGCAAACATAAAACGTATCGCGACTCGAAACATACGACGTCGATTTTAACGATCACATCAAACGTCGTATACGGTAAAAAGACAGGAAATACACCAGATGGTCGTCGCGCTGGCGAACCGTTCGCACCGGGCGCTAACCCATTGCACGGTCGCGACACAAAAGGAGCGCTTGCGTCATTAAGCTCTGTCGCAAAATTACCGTATGAATATGCATTGGACGGCATTTCAAATACGTTCTCAATCGTGCCAAAAGCGCTCGGTAAAGATGACGCGACACGCATTCAAAACCTTGTCGCCATTTTAGATGGTTATGCACTAAAACGCGGTCATCACTTGAACGTCAACGTCTTTAACCGCGAAACGTTGCTCGACGCAATGGAACATCCTGAAAAATATCCGCAACTAACGATTCGCGTATCAGGTTATGCGGTCAACTTTATTAAATTAACACGTGAACAACAAATTGATGTCATTAATCGGACGTTCCATGAAACAATGTAACGGAAGCTCCCACGATGCGTGGGAGCTTTCTACCTAGGAGGAAAACATCATGAACGGATTTATTCATTCAGTCGAATCGTGCGGAACAGTTGACGGTCCCGGCATTCGTTACGTCATTTTCACCCAAGGCTGTTTGTTGCGCTGTCAATATTGTCACAATGCAGATACGTGGGAAATTGGAAAAGGAAAACAAATGTCTGTTGATGAAATCATCGACGATGCCGAAACGTACTTGCCTTTTATGCAGGCATCTGGCGGCGGAATAACGGTGAGCGGCGGCGAACCGCTTTTACAAATCGATTTTTTAATTGAACTATTCCGTCGTTGTAAACAGCTTGGTATTCATACAACGATTGATTCGTCTGGCGGATGTTATACGACAGAGGCATCGTTCCAACGAAAGCTTGATAAATTGCTTCAATATACAGATTTAATTTTGCTAGATGTAAAACATATCGACGAAAAAAAACATCGCAAACTAACAGGAAAAACGAACGAACATATTTTAGCTTTTGCACGTCTATTATCAGAACGAAACGTACCCGTCTGGATTCGCCATGTGCTCGTTCCAACCGTCACAGACGATGAAGAAGATTTGCATCGCTTAGCTGACTTCATTCGTACGTTGCGCAACGTCGAAAAAATTGAGGTGCTTCCGTATCATCAACTCGGCGTTTACAAATGGAAAGCACTTGGACTGACGTATCCGCTTGAAGGCATCCCGACACCATCTGAAGAAAGTGTTGAAAAAGCAAAACAAATATTAGGCGCAAAATAAGCTGGTCGTCATTGACCAGCTCTTTGCATAAACCGTTGTTTTAACTCGCCCCACGTCAATTGTGTTGTCCGCTGAACGAGCCAATCAGGCGACAGCGGAGCTAAATGGGCTCCGATACCGACGGAAAACATATTTGTTTGCTTAATTGCTTTCATGCCTGCCTCTCCGTCCTCAATGGCGATACAACAAGATGGATCGACACGAAGCTCTTTCGCAGCTGTTAAAAAAATTTCTGGATCTGGCTTCATGCGCGTAATTGTTTTCACATCGACAATGACGTCAAAAAAAGAACGTACGCCAAGCCGTTCGACAACCGTACGTGCGTTTGAGCTTGACGATGCGAGCGCCATCGGGACACCGTCGCGCTGAATGTCGCAAAGAAGCGCCAACATCCCCGGCAACACGTCGTTTGGTGACAATTGCTCGATCAACTCACGATAATATTGGCCACGGCGGTCGCCAAGAGCTCGTTTTTCTTCTTCTGTCCATTCATGCACTGTTTCACCGAGAAGCGCCTCGACCATCGCCTGTCTGCTCATGCCTTGTAGCTTTTGATTGAGCTGTCGATCAAACGGTACCCCAATTTCATCGGCGACACGTTTTGTCGCGATATAATATAGCTCAACCGTATCTGCAATGACGCCATCTAAATCAAAAATAACTGCTTCAATCATTGCTTCCTCCCATTTGACTTTCCACCATTTTTCTTAGCCGCGGGCTAAGCGAAAGCTTCATCCAATGTTCATATATTTCCTTCTTTTCCGCAAGCGACAAATGATAACGCTCCCCTGCCATTTGTTTTGCTCGCTTCGTGATTTCATAAAGGGAAATCGCTGCCGCGACAGAAATATTAAAACTTTGTACAAAGCCATTCATTGGAATAACGAACTTCCCGTCCGCTAAAGCAAGCGCCTCTTCGGATACTCCGCGATGCTCATTTCCGAACAAAAGCACCGTCGGTTTTGACACGTCAATTTGTTCAAGCGGAATCGTTCCTTCCCCTAAGTAGCTTGCATATACTTGATAGCCGTTTTGTTGGAGGTGGCGAATGGCCTGTTCAATCGATGAATGTTTATGCACATTGAGCCACTTGTCCGCATGTCGCGTCACCCATTTATTCGGTTCAAATGGAGCCGCTCCGGTGACGACATGAACGTCTTGAATGCCGAACGCCTCGGCTGAACGTAACACCGCGGCTTGATTGTGCGGGTCATCAACCGCTTCTGTCAAAATGGTGATATATCTTGTTCGTTCGCTTAGCACATCGTACATGCGCTTTAAGCGACTTGGCAAAATCATTTCCCAAAGCAAGCGATTGTCGTCCGTCAACAGTCCTTCTTCGATGTGTAGTTCTTCCTCTTTTGTCATTCGCATGCGAGACAACCCTCCTACGCTTTGATAATATGCGCAGTTTTCCCGTTGGTTAACTTTAATAAATCTTGAACAAAAAGTTTCATTTGTACGCCGATTTTCCCTGCGCTCACAACGATTTGCTCGTGCAAAAGCGCCGATTCGTCGACATATGTCGCATATCGTTTTTTCATCCCAATGGGCGAGCAACCGCCACGCACATACCCTGTCATTTTTTCGATGTCTGCCACAGGCAACATATGCACGCTTTTTTCACCGACAACGTTCGCCGCTTTTTTCAAATCCAACTCTGCTGCGACAGGGATGACGAATACGTAAAGTTGAGCGGTCGCTCCTTTTGTGACAAGCGTTTTATACACTAGTTCTTCACGTTGCCCAATTTTTTTCGCAACCGATATTCCATCAATTTGTCCATCCGTATAATCGTAAGTAAACAGTTCATATGGTACACGTGCACGATCGAGCATGCGCACAGCATTCGTCTTCGCTTGTTTCATGATCCGTCCCTCACTTTCCTCTATTAGTGTACCATAAACAAAAAGAAGGGACATCGTTCATCGGGCTATACGTTTTTCTTAAGAATGACGAGCACATGTTTCGACTCAGCAAATAAATTTTTGTACACTTCAAGAATCTGTCCTTTTTTGCAAACTACTTTATAATATTTATCTTTACTACTGTAGTTGAGTAATTTCAATTACAATAATTATCATTTAAAAAGAGACAAACAGGGTACCCTTATGCCACGTGGAGCTGCTTTTTCACGGTATCAATAGGAATATTTTGTTTCGCTGCACGGTAAATGAAATCCACGAGGCTATGTCCTTTTCTCTTGCGCAGGAGATCGAGCCCATCCGAAAAATCACTGTTCGACTCGAACATGCTGTACACATACTTCGAGAAATAAAGTGCCAACCCTAACATCGTGAGAAACTTGTGGATTCCTTGATGGTGTGCTAATCCATTCATGAGACATGAACCTCCTTGTGAATGGTTTGGTGACACATCTATTCTCATCAAGGAATCAGGTTCATGTCTCCTCTTTTGTTTAGTTGTAAATTTATATTAGAGGATTTGCTCATCTACAGAATATAAAAAAAGGGCATTCCGTTGCCTTCGGAATACCCCACCGTATCATATACTAACACGTATAAAATACTACACTTGACAGAAGAACAACTTTAAATTTTTCCGTATTTAACCAAATACTAAACTCCCTTATACGCTTGGCGATAAATGTCGGCAAGGTCGCTGACTAACGGTAATTTCGGATTAGCTGTTGTACATTGATCTTCGAAAGCTAGTTCAGCGAGTTGATCGACTTTGCTTTCGAATGCTTCTTTGCTGACGCCTGTTGCCGCAATGCTTAATGGCATGTCAAGTTCTTTGGCGAGCTTAATGATTGCTTGAACGAGGCTTTCTACTCCTTCTTCTGTCGTTCTCGCTGGTAAGCCGAGCAAGCGGGCAATTTGAGCGTAACGTTGGTCAGCGACAAAATGTTCGTATTTCGGAAACGCTGTAAACTTCTTCGGTTTTTGCGCGTTGTAACGAATGACATGCGGCATTAAAATTGTATTCGCACGTCCGTGTGGGATATGGAATTCTGCCCCAAGTTTATGTGCTAAACTATGGTTAATGCCTAAAAATGCGTTGGCAAATGCCATACCAGCGATCGTTGATGCGTTATGCATTTTTTCACGTGCTACTTCATCGTTGCCGTTTTTATATGCGCGTGGCAAGTATTCAAAGACGAGTTGAATCGCTTTTAACGCTAATCCGTCTGTATAGTCGTTTGCCATGTTCGATACGTATGCTTCAATCGCATGTGTTAATACGTCCATACCTGTATCCGCTGTAATATGTTTTGGCATCGTCATGACGAATTGTGGGTCAACGATGGCGACATCTGGTGTTAACTCGTAGTCAGCAAGCGGATATTTGACGTTATTTTTCTTATCTGTAATGACCGCAAACGATGTCACTTCTGAACCTGTACCAGATGTTGTTGGAATCGCGACAAATTGCGCTTTTTGACCGAGTTTTGGATATTTAAAGACGCGTTTACGAATATCTAAAAACTTTTGTTTTAAACCGTTAAAGTCTGTATTCGGATGTTCATAGAACAACCACATCGCTTTCGCCGCGTCCATCGCCGAACCACCGCCGAGGGCGATGATGACGTCTGGTTGGAACGCATGCATCATGTCCGCACCTTTCATCACTGTTTCAATTGATGGATCTGGTTCCACTTCTGAGAAAATTTCGCAATGCACATAATCTGGACGTTTACGCAAATAGTATAACACTTTATCGACATAGCCGAGCTTCACCATACCTGGGTCTGTAACGATAAAGGCACGTGAGATGTTTGGCATTTTCGCTAAATATTGTGTCGCATGTTTTTCAAAATAAATTTTTGGTGGAACTTTAAACCACTGCATGTTTACATTCCTTCTCGCTAATTTTTTAATGTTAATTAAATGTGTCGCACCAACGTTTGTCGAAACGGAGTTGCCTCCAAACGTACCGCAACCGAGCGTCAACGACGGAATGTACGCGTTATAAATGTCCCC
Organism: Anoxybacillus flavithermus; assembly: GCA_002243705.1. Classification (GTDB taxonomy): domain Bacteria; phylum Bacillota; class Bacilli; order Bacillales; family Anoxybacillaceae; genus Anoxybacillus; species Anoxybacillus flavithermus. The sequence goes on along the minus strand of CP020815.1, from coordinate 587,067 downwards.
GATCGCTCCTTGTGAAGATGGTGCGTTCGAAATGATTCGCCCTGCTTTCATTCGCTTACCGAATTCAAGAATGACTTCTTGATTTTCTGAATGAATGACAGCCGAATGGCCAAGTCCACCGAATTCAAGCATTTCTTCTGCTCGTTTTAATCCTTCTTCTGTGCTATTCACCTTATAACAAGCCAATACCGGACTTAATTTTTCACGAGAAAGCGGTTCTTGAGGACCGACGCTTTTTAACTCGGCTACGAGAATTTTTGTATCAACTGGTACATCGATGCCTGCCATTTTTGCAATTTCATACGCTGGTTTACCGACGATATTCGGATTAACTGCACACGTATTTTCATTGATGACAAGCTTTTCAACTTTTTTCTTTTCTTCTTCATTTAAGAAATAGCACTTATTTGCGATCATTTCGTTTTTCACCGCATCATAAATCTCTTTATCAATAATGACCGCTTGCTCCGATGCACAAATCATCCCGTTATCAAACGTTTTGGACAAAATGAGATCGTTCACCGCACGTTTAATGTTTGCTGTTTTTTCAATATAACAAGGTACGTTACCAGGTCCAACCCCTAATGCTGGTTTTCCTGAGCTATATGCCGCCTTCACCATGCCTGCTCCACCTGTCGCAAGAATAAGCGAAACGCCAGGATGGTGCATCAATTGTTGAGTCGCTTCGACAGAAGGAGTTTCGATCCATTGAATACAATGTTCTGGCGCGCCAGCTGCAATGGCTGCATCGCGCAAAATACGTGCTGCTTCACTGCTACATTTTTGCGCAGATGGGTGGAACGCAAAAATGATTGGGTTGCGCGTTTTAATTGAAATCAGTGCTTTAAACATCGTTGTTGATGTTGGGTTTGTTACTGGTGTAACTCCAGCGATGACGCCAACAGGCTCAGCAATTTCAATTATGCCTTCTTGTTCATTTTCGCGAATGACGCCAACTGTTTTATCGTATTTAATGTTATGGTAAATATATTCTGTCGCAAAAATATTTTTAATGATTTTATCTTCATATACACCGCGTTTTGTTTCTTCGATCGCTAACTTCGCTAAATACATATGTTTATCAAGCCCAGCTAACGCCATTTGCTTGACGATATGATCGATCGTCTCTTGATCATAGTCATGAAACGCTTTTAACGCTTTTTGCGCATTGGCTACAAGCGTATCAATCATTTTCGTAACTTCTTTCTTTTGGTCTAATACTTTTTCATCGACAGCCATATAAGACCCTCCTATATTGTTCTTGTGAAAATATTCACAAGTTAGTCGAAAATAAAAATGTGATTGTTTTCACATTATCATTATAACGAAAGTAACAAGGTTCGTGTGTGTCAACTTTGTGAAACATTGAGCAAATATATTGTATAAGAGAACCGCTTCTCATGAAGAAGACGGTTACTCACATACTGGATTGCGTGGAATTTTTGTAAACGAAATATCGTTGTACATACGCGTATTCCGCTTAACAATGACAACATAGTTCACTGTCCATATATAAGAAGGAATTTCTTGATCATCTTCAAACATCATCGCTTCAAATTCATCGCCAATCATTTCTTCAAATAGCTCCAATGTATATGTTTCCGCATCTGTGGAAAAGTTTCTCCATTCGCATATAAGCATCAGCTGTCACCTCAACTTTTCTTTTGTTACCATCATTGTAACATTCTTTTCCCTAATTTAAATTGTGAAATATTGAACAAATCATGAATATTACTTATTCGTTATATATGCTTGTTTTGGATGATTTGGTTGATCTGGATACTTTAAACTCATTTTCCCTTCCGCTAATAGCTTTCCTAAATAATTATTGCGCAATCCGTCTGGCGTTCGATCTAGTAAATGGGATAACTGTTTTAACATTAATGGTCGACGGGCACATAACTGCAAAATGACTTCTTCCATCTTAGCCGGTGCAAGTCTTTTTTTCTTACGCGCAATTTCAGCAATGCTCCATAGCTCCTGATCGATATTTCTTTCTTCTTCCTCATCCAATTTATTTACGGAGTTGAATGAGATATTTACGGATTTTTCGTCTTTATTTACGGAGCTTTCGTTTTTATTTATGGAGTCAAGCCCTTTATTTACGGGGTTCATTTCAATATTTAAGGAGTTTTGGTCGTTATTTACGGACTCAAACTCACTATTTAAGGAGTTAGAGTTGTTATTATAGGAGTTTTGGTCGTTATTTATGGAGTCTGATAATGGTGCATCGTCCATCCAATCACTCAATGCCTCGATCTCACTTATATGGTCGTGTCTTTCTAGGAAGGACACAATAGGCAATGTAACAACCGTTCGTTTCTGAAAATCATATTGCTCAACAGCAAATTGTTGTGAGTAAATTGTCTCCATCGTTTTTAAACCGACTCCAGCACGTTTGCAAAACTGAATGTAAATAAACATTTTAAACATATTTGGATTGCGCAAATAGCTGACTCCACCACTATTGGCTTGTTCTAAAGGAATACCAAACAAACCAGGGTTAGATATTTGCATACATGATCGCTGCCGTTCAACAATAATCCCTCCATCCCCGCTATAATCAGCATGGACGATTGCGTTCATTAACGCTTCATGGACAGCGTCTTTTTCAACTTGTGATACGTCGTTGACCTCGTGCATCACTTTAAAATAAAAATCATAAATATTTCCCGACCATGTTCCGTCCTGTGAAGTAAAACGGTTTGACCAATGCAGCTCATCATCTCCATATTCACGATACTCTAAAAAGTATTGTGGTAAAACTTCTGTAATCATTCGCTCTTCGCTAAACATAAGAAGTCCTGCGAGTGTGAGTCCCTCTTTGTTTGTGTCTCGTATTTTTCCCCATGCGCCGATTTTATATAAAAAGTCTTTTGTTTCTAATCCGTTCCACGGGTGGTTTGGTTTCACTTTTGCAAATTGTTCGCGATAATGGCGAACAGATTCTAAATGCAGCTCATTAAGCCCATAATGTTCTAACACGACGTTATCTTGTAAACGAATATTTGCATCTTTATTCACTTTAACTCTCCCTCTTACGTTATGTTATTAAAACGTTTCGATACTCGTCTATTTCCATTTTATCATCTTTGCAAATGTTCATCATAAACTTTTCGATTTGGGGAAAATTAAGAAAAACATGGGTATGGAGGAACAAAAACATGTCTTTACCAAAGTCGTCTCAATCGTATTGGCTACAAACAACAACGATACCATCCTTTCCATCTCTGACACAACCGCTTAAAACGGATGTAGCGATTGTTGGAGGAGGAATAACAGGCATAATGACGGCTTATTTGCTCGCTAAACAAGGCGTGCGAGTCGCCGTCATCGAAGCAAATCGGCTATGTCACGGCACAACTGGGCATACGACGGCAAAAATAACCGCCCAACATGATCTTATTTATCATGAGCTGATTGCTCACTTCGGTGAGGATAGCGCTCGTCAATATTACGAAGCAAATAGCGAGGCAATACAGTTTATTTTGCAAACAATAAAAGAAAACGATATACATTGCGATTTATCTCTAGAAGATGCATACGTATATACGACTGAAGAAACGCAATTATACAAGCTTGAGGCAGAATGGAAAGCATATGAAACGATCGGCATTGACGGAGCATATGTCGATCAACTGTCGCTTCCTTTTTCCGTTCAAGGTGCAATCATGATGCGCAACCAAGCGCAATTCCATCCGCTCCATTATTTAAAAACATTAGTGGAACTCGCTGTCAAACACGGGGCATCTTTTTATGAACAAACCGTTGCACAACATATTGAGACATCGACAAGACCGGTTGTACAAACGAAAAATGGAGCAACGATCACTTGTGACACCGTTGTCATTTGTACTCATTTTCCGTTTTTTGATCCTGCTTTTTACTTCGCACGACTGCATGCAGAACGATCATACGTCATTGCAGTCGAAGCGCACGAACGATTGCAAGGTATGTATTTAAGCGCCAACGAACCAAAGCGATCGTTGCGATATACGATGATAGACGGAAAACCTCTTCTTTTCGTTGGTGGCGAGTCACATAAAGTCGGACAAGGAACCAACATGATTCATCACTATGAAGCGTTACAATCATTTTCAAAACATATATTCGGATTGTCGAACGTGCAATATCGCTGGTCGGCGCAAGATCTTGTCACGCTAGACAATCTCCCATACATCGGTCCTGTTCGTACAAGCCTTCCACACATACTTGTCGCGACAGGATATCGTAAATGGGGCATGACGACAAGTGCAGTTGCTGCTCATCTGTTAGCCGATTTAGCGTTACAAAAAGAAAATCGTTACGCTCAACTGTTTGCCCCGTCACGTTTTATCGCTGATCCATCACTCAATCACTTACTGACGGAAGGAATCGATGTCGCGAAACACTTCTTAATCGGAAAGCTTGAATACGCCCTTCGTACCCCTCGCGACATATCGCCAGGAGAAGGAGCTGTAGTCAATGTAGACGGAAAACGGGCAGGTGCATACCGCGACGAACAAGGCACACTATATGTCGTCGATACGACATGTACACATATGGGATGTGAACTCGAGTGGAACAATAGTGAACGGTCATGGGACTGTCCTTGTCACGGTTCACGTTTCTGTTTTACCGGAAAAGTGCTAGAGGGACCAGCGACTGAACCACTTCGACAGCTTGAAGGGGATGAATGATGAACAGCATACAACAAACGCTTACGCATTCGCTTGATATGAATGAACAAACGTTGCGTGATTATTTTACAAAAACACCTGATCTCGTATATTGCCATTTACTGATCGGAGAACCAAAGAAGCGAGCGTTACTTGTATATCTCAATACGCTCGTTGATAAAAATTCCATTAACAATAACATTATTGACCCGCTTTTGTTTGAAACGAAACAAATCAATACAATTGTTGATATTCAGTTGCCCATTGGCGCTAAGTCCTACTCGACAAAATGGGAACATGTCATTCAGCGAATCTTTCAAGGGGAAACCGCGCTATTGCTAGACGGGGACGACCACGTATTGCTGTTGGATACGCAAGGGTGGCCGCAACGCGCCATTGCGGAACCGCAAATAGAATCGTCGTTGAAAGGGTCACACCAAGGATTTATCGAGACGTGCGAGAAAAATATTGCCCTTATTCGCCGTTATTTGCCACATCAACAGTTAAAAATTGAAGAAACGACCGTCGGCAGACGGGGACATACGTCTGTCGCGTTATTGTATTTGGAAGACGTGACTCATCCAGAGGTATTACAAGAACTGAAAGATCGAATTGAACAAATAGATGTCGATACAGTCGTCAATACAGGGGAACTGATGCAACATATTGAAGATAATCCGTTTTCACCGTTTCCACAATTTTTATTAACTGAGCGACCCGACGCAGCAGTGAGCAACTTACTGCAAGGACGTATCGTGATCATCGTTGACCGTTCACCAAGCGTTATGATAGGTCCGATGACATTTATTACGTTTTTTCAGACGGTTGATGATTATAGCACTCGTTGGATGATTGCGTCGTTTTTACGACTTTTGCGACTGCTTGCCTTTTTTATGGCGATTTTTTTACCGTCCGCATACATTGCGACACTTTCGTTTCATTACGAAATTATTCCGCTCAACTTATTGTTAACAGTCGGTGAATCGCGCGAACGCGTCCCGATTCCACCGCTTTTAGAAGCAGTCTTAATGGAACTTGCGATTGAAATGTTGCGTGAGGCGGGCTTGCGTTTACCTGCACCAATCGGGCAAACAGTCGGCATCGTTGGAGGAGTTGTCATCGGACAGGCGGCCGTTGAAGCCGGTATCGTCAGCAACATTATGGTCGTCATCGTCTCATTAACAGCCATTGCATCGTTCATTATTCCAAATCCAGACATGTCCGAGTCGATTCGCTTATTACGCTTTCCGATGATGATCATTGCCTCATTGTTTGGGTTAGTCGGCATGGCGATCGGTTTAATGCTTATTATCGGTCATCTCATTTCTTTAGAGTCGCTCGGTACACCGGAAGGAAGCCCGTTTGCACCTGCGCGATTGCGCGATTGGAAAGATACGATTTTACGCTTCCCGCTTTGGATGATGCGCACACGACCGTTATCGGCACGCCCTACCCAGCTGACAAGACAAAAGAAATTTCGCAAATAAGTGGTGCATATGAAACGATATCAATTTAATGAAATCACAACAATGCAATATATTTTTCTAATCTCTGGTACACAAGTCGGCATTGGCATTTTATCATTACCCGCTCAGCTTGCCGATATTGCCAATACAGACGGATGGATTGCCATTGTCATCGGCTGGGTCATTTCGATTATCGCAAGTACAATCATTATCAAAACGATGGAAAAGCATCCGCAAGATACGATTTTCGATCTTTCTCGCCGCTATTTCGGGCGCATACTCGGAACAATTATCCATCTTGCTTTTGTCGGTTACGCTTTATTGGCGTCTGTCACTGTCGTTTTTACTTCGATTCATATTACGCAAGTATGGATTTTGCCGAACACATCGAACTATCTCGTCATGGTGTTATTTATGTTGCCTGGTTTCCTCATTACACGAAATGGTGTGCGCGTGCTTGGGCGATATGCCGAAGTTGTCTTTTATTTAACCCTTTGGATGCCTATTCTCATCGCAATCCCACTACAAAAAGGAACGGTTTTGCATATGCTCCCTGTCTTGAAAGATGGGTGGACTCCAATTTTTCAAGCGGTAAAAACGACGGTTTTGTCTTTTTTAGGTTTTGAATTAGCGTTCGTGTTTTACCCATTTTTAAAAGAAAAACAACATGCCGTAAAAGCAATGGTAATCGCCAATAGCATTTCCGGTTTTACGTTTTTGCTGATTACAGTCACATGTTTCATCTTCTTTAGTCCCGATGAAATTTCTTCACTTATTTGGCCGACGTTATCGTTGCTCAAAACAATTGAATTTTCGTTTATTGAACGGTTTGAAGTCATCTTTTTATCGTTTTATTTGTTTGTGATGTCAACGACAGGCATTCCGTACATTTTTACGACCGTTTTCGGCATTAGTCAGCTTCTCGGAAAAAAAGATCATACGATCGTATTATTTATTGCCGTTTGTATATTCATTTGCACATCTTTTTTATACAATCCGTCTTTTGTTGATATTCAAACGATGGGATCGTGGTGGGAGCGATACGGCTTATGGGGAGCTTACATTTTTCCTATCATTTTGTTTATTTACGTTTCTGTTGCGCAATGGTTTCAAGGGGGAAAAAAGAAATGAAAAGATGGACATATATGTTTCTTTGTCTTTTTTTCATTGTCGGATGTAACGCAAAAACACAACTTGACGAACTTACACTCGCATTAACTGTTGGTTTGGATGAGAGTCAAAACGGCAAACTGCTCGTTTACTCGATTAGCCCCGTATTTAATAAAGAATCCGAAAATATTTACGAAGTCATTCGTACATCAGGAGTAACAACGCGCGACGGACGTTCGAAGGCAAACGCCTTTGCATCCGGAAAAATTGTTGGTGGAAAAGTCCAGAACGTCATCGTCAGTAAAACATTTGCGGAAACACACGACATGTTTTCTTATTTAGATGTATTTTATCGTGATCCAAAAAACTCAATAACCGCAAATTTTATCGTTTTCGATGGACCGTTAAAAAAACTAATGTACATTCACCTGAAAGATAAACCACGTTTATCTGTCGCGATTCGTGACGTCATTTTAACCGCCCATACGAGCAAGCAAACGACAAAAGCAAACATGCTTCTGTTTCATCGCTTGGCGCTTGATCGTGCCCAAACCCCGTTCGCACCGATGTTAAAAGTGCATAAAGGCGACTTAGTAGCCGGAGGCATTGCTTTATTTAACGAACAGAGAAAATATGTCGGCTCTCTTTCACAAACGGAAAGTCCTTATTTTTCGATATTACAAAAAAATATTAAGCCTTCCACATTTTTAACACTTGCAATAAAAGGGCTAACAAAACAAAAAGAATATATAAGCATTTCCGTTGAACATGGCGATTTTTCGTATAAGCCATCGTTTCGGAACGGAACATTTCACTTTGACGCCCATATGCGTTTAGGTGTTGTTATGACCGAATCGACGACGTATATCGATATGAAAAAAGAAAAGAAAAAACTCGAAAAACTGCTCGCAAAGGAAATACAAAAGCAACTCGAATTGGTTGTAAAAAAATTACAAACATATGAGGTGGATCCGATCGGTTTTGGCTTATACGCACGCGCTTACGAATACAAACAATTTCAAAAGCAAAAAAGCTGGGCAAAGGCTTTTGCGAAAGCGGAAATTAACATTCATCCAACAGTCGAAATTATTAGCTACGGGGTGCTTCAATAAAATGTTGCTGAATATAAAATGATCGTTCATAATGGACTTGAAAAACGGATAAATGAGGTGGGAAAAACAAAATGGACGATCGCGTCATCATTCGCTTTAACCATGTCACAAAACAATACGATGATGATTTTCCTGTGCTTGATGATGTTAGTTTTGACATCGAGCGCGGGAAATTTTATACGCTTCTCGGTCCGTCCGGCTGCGGAAAAACGACCATTCTCCGGTTAATTGCTGGGTTTATCGAGCCGACAAAAGGTGATATTTATTTTCATGGACAACGCATAAATCACGTGCCTTCAAATAAACGACGAGTGAATACGGTGTTTCAAGATTACGCGCTTTTTCCTCACTTAAACGTATTTGAAAACGTCGCTTTTGGCTTACGTATTAAAAAAATACCGGAGGCAGACATTGAACGAAAAGTGAAAGAGGCGCTCCGTTTCGTCAACTTGGAAGGCTATGAGCAGCGCGCGATTCATGAAATGTCAGGTGGACAACGACAACGTGTCGCCATCGCCCGCGCGATCGTCAATGAACCGGACGTGCTGCTGCTAGATGAACCGCTTTCTGCGCTCGATTTAAAGCTTCGAACAGAGATGCAATATGAGTTGCGTGAATTACAACGAAGACTTGGCATTACGTTTATTTTCGTTACTCACGATCAAGAAGAAGCGCTTGCGATGTCGGATGAAATTTTCGTATTAAATAAAGGGAAAATTGAACAGCGTGGCACACCAAAAGACATTTATGACGAGCCTGTGAACCGTTTCGTTGCTGATTTTATTGGGGAATCGAATATCATTACTGGGATGATGATTGACGATTTTGTCGTGGAATTTGCCAATCAACAATTTACATGCGTTGATCGCGGTTTTGCGAAAAATGAACGCGTCGACATTGTTATTCGTCCTGAAGATTTGGAGTTAACAACTGTTGAGCGTGGCAAATTGCTTGTGCGCGTCGATTCTGTTTTATTCCGTGGCGTGCATTATGAGCTTTGTTGTTACGATGCGTACGGAAATGAGTGGCTCGTTCACTCGACAAAAAAAGCAGAAATTGGGGAAGAAATCGGTCTTCATTTTGAACCAGAAGCGATTCATGTCATGAAGCGGAGTGGAGGTGAATAATATGCGCCGCTACGCTTATGCTGTTCCGTATTGGTTATGGATCGCATTGTTTGTTATTGCTCCCATTATTCTTATTATTTATTATTCATTTTTCGATATAGAAGGGCATTTCTCGCTCGTTAACTATGGAACTTTTTTCACACCTGTTTATTTACGAATGACAATAAACTCGTTTTGGTATGCTTTTGTCATTACAGCAATCTCGCTTCTTATTGCTTATCCAACCGCATATTTGTTGACAAAAACGAAGCATAAGCAGTTATGGTTGTTGCTTATTATTTTGCCGACATGGGTCAATTTGTTGTTAAAAGCATACGCTTTCCTCGGACTGTTCGGCACGTACGGAGCTGTCAATGCACTGCTTGAAACGATTGGAATTGGAACGAAACAGCTATTGTTTACAGACTTTAGTTTTGTTTTTGTATCTGTTTATATTTTCATTCCGTTTATGATTTTACCTATTTTTAATGCGCTTGAAAAATTGAACCCTTCTTTGATCGATGCGGCACGCGACTTAGGAGCAAGCGAATGGACGACGTTTCGTCGCGTCATTTTTCCGCTTACGCTCGATGGCGTGAAAGCAGGATGTCAAGCGGTGTTCATTCCGTCGCTTTCGCTCTTTATGTTGACGAGACTGATCGCTGGAAACCGCGTCATTACGCTCGGTACCGCGGTTGAGCAACATTTTCTCGTGACGCAAAACTGGGGAATGGGTGCGACAATCGCTGTCTTTTTAATGATCGCTATGGCTAGTATTATGGCGATCACAGGAAATAAAAAATGGGGGGTGAGACAATGAAAATTTCTCGCCTCTATTTAGCATTTATATTTTTTGTATTATACATGCCTATTTTTTATTTAATTTACTATTCGTTTAATAGCGGCGGGACGATGCATCATTTCGAATCGTTTACACTTGATTGGTATAAAGAAGTGTTTGACGACACACGTTTGCTCATTATTGTATTGCATACGATTATTATCGCCTTGTTGTCATCATCGCTTGCGACAATCATTGGCGTATTTGGTGCCATCGCCATTTATTATGCGAAGCATCGTTGGAAACAAACGTTGCTTACGTTAAATAACATTTTAATTGTTAGCCCTGACGTTATTATTGGGGCATCATTTTTGATCTTGTTTACGATTGCTGGCATTCAACTCGGATTTACGTCCGTTCTTTTGTCGCACATTGCTTTCAGCATCCCGATTGTCGTGTTAATGGTATTGCCGAAGCTACAAGAAATGAGCCCGACATTAATTGACGCAGCACGCGACTTAGGGGCAAATGAATGGAACGTATTGACGAGAGTCGTTCTCCCGTACGTGACACCGGGCATTTTCGCTGGCTTTTTCATGGCGCTCACATATTCACTCGATGATTTTGCGGTTACGTTTTTCGTAACAGGAAATGGTTTCTCAACATTATCTGTCGAAATTTATTCACGTGCACGCCAAGGGATTTCATTATCCGTTAACGCTTTATCTACCCTTCTTTTCTTATTTACGCTTTTCCTCGTCGTTGTGTATTACATAATGACACAACGTGCTAGCGTAAAGGGGGGAAAAAAATGAAAAAAGTACTATCGCTTTTTTTGCTTGTTTGGCTCATTGCTTTTAGTTTGCTTTATGTGACAAAAACGATCGAATCATCCGAAGGGTATGGAGGAAACAACACGTTAACGATTTATAACTGGGGCGATTATATTGATCCTGCGCTTATTAAAAAATTTGAAAAAGAAACAGGTCTCAAAGTCATTTATCAAACGTTTGATTCAAATGAAGCGATGATGACGAAAATTTCCCAAGGCGGCGCAACGTTTGATGTCGCTGTCCCTTCAGAATACGCCATCAGCAAAATGAAAGAAGAAGGGTTGTTACTTCCGATCGATCATGCAAAAATCCCAAATTTACGCTATATTGATGAGCGCTTCCTTAACTTATCGTTTGATCGAGGGAATCAATACTCCATTCCTTACTTTTGGGGAACGGTCGGTATCGTCTATAACCGTGCCCTACTTGGCGGAAAGGAAATAACGAGTTGGAACGATTTATGGGATCCGGCGTTTAAAAATGAAATTTTGCTTGTCGATGGCGCGCGCGAAATTATAGGAATGGCGTTAAATAGTTTACATTACTCGCTCAACGATACGAACAAAACACATTTACAACAAGCAAAGCAAAAACTAGATGCCCTCACGCCAAACGTCAAAGCAATTGTCGGAGACGAAATTAAAATGCTTCTTGCGAACGAAGAAGCAGCGATCGGTATCGTTTGGTCAGGAGATGCGGCAGAAATCATGTGGGAAAATGAACGGCTCGATTATGTCATCCCAAAAGAAGGAACAAACTTATGGTTTGATAATATGGTTATCCCAAAGACGGCCAAAAACATTGAAGGAGCACACCAATTTATCAACTTTATGCTTGATCCGAAAAATGCAGCCCAAAATGCTGAATACGTGGGCTACTCGACACCAAATAAAAAAGCGCTCGAATATTTGCCGAAAGAAGTCGTTGAAGACGAACGTTTTTATCCGGGTGAAAAACTTGCTAATAAACTGGAAGTGTATGAAAACCTCGGTAAAAGCATGCTTGCCTATTACAATGAATTATTTTTACAGTTTAAAATGCATCGTAAATAAGAGGATGGCAAAAAGCTATCCTCTTATATTATTTTAGAAAATTTTTTATTTACTTAATCTGCCTAGTCATTTAAAATAATAGCTTGTGAAACCTTTTTATTTAATGAAAAATCGGTTTCATTAAGAAAATACAGAAAATAAAAATTATTATTTTCAAAAATGAAAGGGGTTTCGTTATGTCACAAAGCAAACAACGGATGATCGAGAGCGTTCCCCAACGCGGCTTTTTCGGCCACCCAAAAGGACTTTTTACATTATTTTTTACGGAGTTTTGGGAGCGCTTCTCCTACTATGGCATGCGCGCCATTCTCGTATTTTACATGTATTATGAAGTATCAAAGGGCGGTTTAGGGCTAGATGAAACGACTGCTCTAGCAATTATGTCGATTTACGGTTCTCTCGTTTATATGTCAGGAATCATTGGCGGATGGGTTGCTGACCGATTGTTTGGAACGGCAAAAGCTGTGTTTTACGGGGGCATTTTAATTATGCTCGGTCACATTGCTCTAGCTGTTCCGGGAAGTGTGACAATGTTTTTTGTTTCGATGGTTTTAATCGTTCTTGGAACAGGATTGCTTAAACCAAACGTTTCAAGCGTCGTTGGAGATTTATATGCTGAAGGGGACCACCGTCGCGATGCGGGGTTTAGCATTTTCTACATGGGGATTAACCTCGGTGCCTTTTTAGCTCCGCTCGTTGTTGGAACGGTTGGCATGAAATATAATTTCCATCTCGGATTCGGTATTGCCGCGATCGGAATGTTTTTCGGACTTCTCGTATTTGTCGCAACGAAAAAGAAAAATCTCGGTCTTGCGGGAACGCATGTACCAAACCCATTATCTGCAGATGAAAAGAAAAAAGTGTTCACATGGGGAGCAATTGGCGCAGCGATCATCGCTTTACTCGTTTTCATCGGCTCATGGACAAACGTATTAACGATCGATTTGTTCGTCTCACTCGTTGGCATTTTCGGTATCGTCATTCCAACGATTTATTTCGTCGTGATGTATCGTAGTCCGAAAACGACAGATGTGGAACGTTCACGCATTATTGCTTATATCCCGTTATTCATCGCATCAGCGATGTTTTGGTCGATTCAAGAACAAGGTTCCACTATTTTAGCGACGTATGCAGATAAACGAACGCAGTTACATTTTGCTGGTATTGATCTTTCGCCGGCTTGGTTCCAATCATTGAATCCGTTGTTTGTTATTACGTTTGCGCCGATTTTCGCTTGGCTATGGGTGAAGCTAGGAGATAAACAACCATCTATTCCGAAAAAGTTTTCTTTAGCGTTATTGTTTGCTGGGTTATCATTTGTCGTCATTTTATTGCCAGCTTATCTCGGTGGAAACGACTCATTAGTGAGCCCTCTTTGGCTCGTGCTAAGCTACTTAATCGTTGTGTTTGGTGAGCTATGTTTATCACCGGTCGGTTTATCCGCAACGACAAAGCTCGCTCCAGCGGCATTTTCAGCTCAAACGATGAGCTTATGGTTTTTATCAAGCGCAGCCGCCCAAGCGATTAACGCGCAAATCGTAAAGTTTTATACACCCGAAACAGAAATGGCTTATTTCGGAACGATCGGTGGAATCGCCATCGCCTTTAGCGTCATTCTTTTCATCATCTCACCAAAAATTGAAAGCTTTATGAAAGGGGTAAAATAAGCGGCCAAATAAGCCGCTTATTTTACTTATGATACGGTTCTCCGCGATTAATCCGAAATGCGCGGTAAATTTGCTCGGTTAAAATGAGGCGCATGAGTTGATGAGGGAATGTCATTTTTGAAAACGAGAGCGATTCGTTTGCTCGTTTCATGACGTCGTCGCTTAAGCCGAGCGAACCACCGATAATAAAAGCAATTTTGCTCTTTCCGTATGTCGCCAACCGATCAAGCGTTTGAGCAAACTGTTCAGATGACATCATTTTTCCATCAATCGCTAAAGCAATCACGTGCATATCATCTGTCACTTTTGCTAAAATACGCTCGCCTTCTTTCTTTTTTACGAGCTCCATTTGTTGTTCACTTAATTGCTCTGGCGCTTTTTCATCTGCTACTTCAATGATGTCGATTTTCGCATACGATGACAGTCGTTTCGTATATTCCTCGATCCCTTGTTTTAAATATTTTTCTTTCAACTTACCCACAGCAATAATATATATATTCACAAGTGATCCCCACTTTACAAACATGATATCCACAAGATTTATCCACATATCCACAACACAAATCCACATATTGTGTAGAAACGTTAGTTCCCTACTATATATACCGCACGTTGTTCACAAAAATCGCACATTTCTTCTTTTTTATCCACAGAAAATGTTGATATCTCAGGTGCTTGTTGTTTTTCATCCACATACATATCAATCGCAAGTTCGACATGTTGTTCACAACATTTCCACAAAGCATACCACTCCTCGTTTACGAATGAAACGACAGGGAATGCCCTGCCGTTTCATTATAGTGATTGTTTGGCCAATTTTAATGTCACTGTTTGTTTTTTGCCATCGCGATAAAACGTCACTTTCATCGTATCGCCAATTTGTTTACGGTTATATAAATGCTTTCTTAATTCGATCACATCGGCGATTTTTTCGTCATCTAACGCAACAATGACATCGAATTCACGCAATCCAGCTTGCGCGGCTGGCGATCCTGGTACAACTTGTAAAATAGCTACACCTTCTTTTACATTTGTCGGCAAATGAAGTGTCTGTTGCCAATGATAGGCTGGTATATCACTTAATGAACGCAATTCTACGCCCATATATGGCCGGCGAACTTGTCCAAACTTCTCTAAATCCGCAATGATCGGTTTTGCGTAATTAATCGGAATAGATAATCCGATGCCTTCCACAGCTTCTTGCGCAATTTTCATCGAGTTGATTCCAATGACTTGACCTTCGATATTTACGAGTGCGCCCCCGCTGTTTCCTGGGTTAATGGCAGCGTCTGTTTGTAGTACTTCTGCATGCCAATCCGGAATACCGTCTTGATCAATATCAATTGGAATTGTACGATTTACGCCAGAAATAATTCCTTGCGTCACAGAACCTGCAAATTGCAAACCAAGCGGGTTCCCAACTGCAATCACTGGCTCCCCGACCTTCACGACATCTGAGTTACCGAATTCAGCTACGTTTGTGACATGTTTCGCATCGATTTCTAATACAGCTAAATCCGTCCACACATCGCTCCCAAGCAATCGCGCTGGCACCTTTGTTCCGTCGCTTAAGCTCACTTCCACACGGCTTGCTCCTTCAACGACATGATGGTTGGTAACAATATATGCTTTGTTTCCTTCTTTTTTATAAATGACCCCTGAACCGGTTCCCGCTTCTCCGCCTTCTGACCAAAAGCTTGCCTCTTGAATATTGACAATGCCGACAACAGCATTCGATACTTTATTCACCGCTTTTGTTACTTGAGTCACCACATCGACGGCTACACTTTTATCTACTTTTGGTTGCTCTGTTACAGTTACTTGTTTTTCTTCCGTTTGTTCGAGCTTATAAGGCAAGACGTCCCATTTCACTAGTGAAGGGATAGCGACAACGACAAGCATACCGCCTAAAATGGCCCCGACTAATCCCGCTAAAAAGGCGCCTCTGCGGTTCCCTTTTTGTTTTTGACGAATATGTTCATAATGATCATCATAATAGCCCATCTTTCACCCGTCCTTTCTTTATAAAATATTGACCCCTTTTCCATTATAACCTGTTTTTTCACTTATCATCTAACAATATACATACGTCATGTTGGTGAAAAAACGGTGAAATTTATACGGGAATAAGTGCCGTCGGACGAGCTGGATCTGTATCGTACAGTTGAAGAGATTCCCCGACAGCTATGCCTTTTCTTTCAAGCGTCTGAGCGACCGTCATGCGTGCTAATTCTTTCATATTGTTATCTTGGCTTAAATGCGCTAAATAAATGCGCTTTGTTTGATCACCAATGACGTCTGCTAGAGCGAGGCCTGCGTCTTCATTCGATACGTGTCCGACATCGCTTAAAATACGCCGTTTAATGTTCCAAGGATATTTTCCCATCCGTAGCATTTCTACATCATGGTTACTTTCAAATACAAATACATCCGCATGCCGAATGACACCTTTCATACGTTCACTCACATACCCTGTATCTGTAATAAGAACTAACTTTTTTCCCTCATAATGAAACACATAAAACATCGGCTCTGCAGCATCGTGGGACACACCAAACGATTCCACATCCAAATCTCCAAACGTACGAACAGAACCTGTCGGAAAAATAAATTTTTGCTCAAGCGGGATGTCGCCAATGATCCCATCCATCGCTTTCCACGTTTTTTCATTCGCATAAATCGGGAGACGATACTTACGGGCGATCACACCTAGACCTTTAATATGGTCACTATGTTCATGCGTTACTAAAATACCGGTTATATCTTCAATATGACGATCAATATCAGCAAATAGTTTCTCTAATTGTTTCCCGCTTAATCCAGCATCAACAAGCAATCGTTCTTGTTTCGTTTCTACGTAAAAAGCATTGCCTGTGCTGCCGCTTGCTAAAACGCTAAACCTCATTTCATTCACTCCAACACTTTATTTTCATCGCTAATGACTTGTCCTTCAAACGCGTTGACATAATAGTCTGTTTTTCCGTTCACAACAACGTGCCATGTGGGCGTTAACACCTGGGAAGCTGTAAACTGAACGAGCGCATAATAGCCGAGGTCGATTGTCGTTACGCGATCACCCGGCTTTAAGTAATTTCGTTTATACAACGTTTCTAACGCTTTAATTGCCGGCAAAATTTCTTGTTTTTTCTCGTTTTTCTCTAAATCAACGAGCAACGTTTGTTCATAGCCAACCATTTCATTTCGATCATTCACATAAATAAGTAACATACTGCTCACATTTTTATAGATTGTTTTTCCGTCATATTGCTGAAAATAAATGAGCGCTTGTAAATGTTCATCATACTTCCAAAACGTATATTGGTCCCCCGCAATGATATTTTGTTTTAAAAACTCTGTTAAGCGATAACCGTCTTTTGGATCTTGTAGCGGAACAGGCTTGATAAAATGAGCTTGTAACACCGTTTCATTTACCGCTTCAACTTGTTGGTTCGTTAATTTTTTCACTTCGTCTTCTGTGAATATTTTACTTTTCCCGCTTACATATGCCGCTTTTGTTATTTCCTTTGGTAAATCGACATAAGTAATGCCATCCGCTTCGAGCTGCTCCTCGATTGTCGCTTCTAAAATGACATCCAGCTGGCTGCTATTTTTTTTCTGGATAAATTGATAACCTAAAAATATATCAAGAATGAGGAATGTAATGATAAAAATTGTTTTCGTTTTACTCCAATCCAATGATATCCCCTCTTCGTTCATCTGTCGTCATCACAATTTTCCGCCACGTTCCGTTATACAAACAATACCAAGATGGTTCTAAAACGACGATATTTTCTCGCTCTGAATCGCGAACAAGTTCGTAGCCAATTGAAATGTCGTCAATAAATTCATGTTGAATATTTTTTTGCTTTTTCAACTGATCGATGACTTCATAGCCAGACGAAAGTGTAATTGGCAAACTCACGCGGTCGGGAATCGCTAATGTAAATAATGGACGTTGGTAATTTATAATCTCGTTTTCCCCCCATATTTGCACAATTTCCGCCATTCCGTAACGATTAAATACAGGGTAGCCATTGGCGAACAAGCGAAAAGTTACTTTTCTCCCGTTTTCGTCTAACTGGTTAAAATAATACGTATCCGTCCAACCGCCATGATCGTTCACAAAATCAATGCTTTTTTGCAAAATGGTTGGATCCGCTGTTTTTGTCTCTCCACGAGCAGCTGGATTGACATACAACAACAATTTTTTAGATAAATCAACGTCCATCAAACGTGATCCGTCTGTATATTCCTCACCGAAGTTAAGTACATCTTTTTTCACAAAACTTGGGTCTGTAAATAATGCATCTTTAAAACGATCTGTACTTAACTCATCCATATAATATTGCAATCGGTTTAATACGAGCGGACGCGCTGGTAAAAACAGCGATTTTGTTTCGCTAATGTCATAAGATAAAAACGGGGTATAACGTTCTGCCCGCTCATAATATGTTTGTTTCAAATTTTCGATTGCTGCATCTTGTGCGATCGCTTTATATATACGCTTTTCATTGACAGATACGAAATAGACAGTCACTTCTCCTCCGTTTTCATTCATCGGAATGATGATGCGATCGAACTGAACTTTTTCGACGTCTTGATCTTCAAACTGAAACATCGTTCGATACATTTCAATCGGTATATCGTCTGGATAAATAATTTCAATTTTTCCTTTTCCGTGGATAAAGGAAAGAAATTGTTCTTTTTTTATCGTGCTTGATATGTTTTCGAAATGATCGAACGTCCAATTTTTTATCTCCTTCATAAATTTATAAATGTCCGAATGATGTGTTATCCCGTAATGTTGTTCACTTTTATGAATAAAAATATAACGCGGCTGAATGACTGTGCTATAGTCAACGGCGACATTGCTGACAGGAACGTTTTGAATGTATTTTGCGTTTTCGATGAAATCATATTTCGGCTGATACGTCCATAAACTCCACGTTAAAAAAACGCTCGTACATACAAGAATCGTCAATACAATCGACTTGATCGTTTCGTATTTCATCGTTTTCATCCTTTTTTCTGTTGTTCAATCGGCAAAGTAAAGTAAATGGTTGTCCCTTTTCTTTCTTGACTTTCTGCCCAAATGCGCCCACCATGTGCAACGACAACTTCTTTTGCAATCGCAAGACCTAATCCTGTTCCGCCGAGCTTACGCGAACGTGCCTTGTCGACACGATAAAAACGCTCAAAAATTTTCGATAAATCGGATTTCGGAATGCCGACACCTTCATCTTTTACACTCACTTCAATATAGTCGCCTTTTTTCTTCACACGAAACGTAATTGTTCCCCCTTGTGGAGAATATTTCAATGCGTTAGAAATAATATTATCGAATACTTGAGTAATTTTATCTTCATCCATATAAACAATGATTTTCTCATCTGGAAAGTCTCGAACGAACGAAACGTTTTCTTTTTTTGTTAATTCAAATCGATCGATCACTTTATGAAAATATGGAATAAAATGAACGCGCGTCTTTTTCAATTTATAGTCTTTACTGTCGAGCTTAGAAAGCTGTAACAAATCGTTAACGAGACGAATCATCCGTTCTGTTTCGTTTTGTGTCACTTCAATAAATCTCGGGGCAATTTCTTCATCTCGCCACGCTCCGTCTGCGAGCGCTTCTAAATAACTGCGCATCGTTGTTAACGGCGTTCGCAACTCATGTGACACATTGGCTACAAACTCGCGACGATCGCGATCAATTTTTTCATGCTCTGTAATGTCATGCAGTACGACAATTAAGCCATTCACAAGCCCTTTTTCTTTTTGGATGACAGATAAAGAAGCGCGCAAAATATACATTTCTTCATCCGTACTAAAGTCTAAAATTAACGTTTCACGTTCTTCAATTAACGTTTCGAACGTATATTGCTCATCTAATCCTAATACCGTCACAATCGGTGCAGAAAGCACTGTTTCACGTGAAACATTTAAAATATTGAGGGCGGCATCGTTAATCAAAATGATTCGTCCTTTTCGGTCTGTTGCAATGACGCCATCTGTCATATGCGTTAATACGGACTCTAATTTCCGTCTCTCACCCTCTGTCGTTGCCTGCGCTTCTTGCAATTTTTTCGTTAAATTGTTAAAACTAAGCGCAAGTTGTCCGATTTCATCGTATCCATACACTTTTACCTTTCGAGAAAAATTACCTTTGGCCATTGCCAATGCTTGTTTACGCATATCTGAAATTGGTCGTGTAATCGTCTGTGCTAATAAAATGCCTAATAACGCCGTAATGACTAAAGCAATGCCCGTTCCTGTCGCTAAAATGTTATTAATTTGCCTCATTTGTGCAAAAACGTTCTCCATTGAAGCGATGACATAAATCGCCCCTTTAATTTCATTTTTCACTCTAATAGGCGTAGAAGAAATGTACATGCGATGACCTGTTTTCGGGTCAACGAGCATTTTTTCTGTCATTTCACCGGCCACTAACGTTCGTTTAATTAATAAGTCTGTCGTTCGCTTTCCGACAATATTTTGATTATATGGGTTCGATGTCCCTAACACTTTACTTTTATGATCAATAACACGCACTTCGGAAATGTCTTGCGAAACGAAATCTTGTAAAATAGAACGAATTTCTTCTTCTATCGTTGGGCTTTTTTTATCGCGCTCTTTGTTCATTTCTTGTTCAATGTTATAAGCAAGCAAAATGACGCGTTCGTTCAATGAATTTTTGAAATTTTCAACAAGCTGCGCTTCCAACTGACGGACGAAATAAGCTCCGATAATTTGCATGGCAATTAAAATAAGTAAAATGTAAATTAAGGCAAATTTCACATGAATCGATTGAAATATGCTTACTTTTCTCATGCGGTTACTCCTGTTCCGGATTTCGTAAATAATATCCTACCCCTCGTCTTGTAACAATCCACGTTGGATGTGAAGGGTTGTCTTCAATTTTTTCACGCAAACGTCGAACGGTGACATCCACGGTACGCACATCGCCAAAATAGTCGTATCCCCATACCGTTTGCAGTAAATGTTCCCGTGTCATCACCTGTCCAATATGTTTTGCTAAATAGTGAAGTAGTTCAAATTCTCGATGTGTCAGCTCAATATGTTCTCCGCGTTTCGATACCGTATAAGCATCTGGGTGAATCGTGAGCGGGCCAATTTTTATTTCGCTCATTTCTTTTACATCTTGTTCTTGTCTTTGTTGGTGGCGACGTAAATTCGCTTTGACACGCGCTAACAGTTCACGTGTGCTAAACGGCTTCGTCACATAATCGTCTGCACCAAGTTCTAGCCCAAGCACTTTATCAATTTCAGAGTCTTTGGCTGTCAACATAATGATCGGCATATCATATTTTTTACGAATTTCTCGGCATACTTCCATGCCGTCTTTTTGCGGCAGCATAATATCTAATAAAATTAAATCGGGCTGAATGTCTTCTACCTTTTGTAGCGCTTCCACACCGTCATATGCACAATGCACATCGTATCCTTCTTTTCTTAAATTAAATTGCAAAATATCAGCAATCGGCTTTTCGTCATCGACAACTAAAATTTTTTTCTCCATGTACATTCACTCCCCCAAAAGCATATTTACATATAGTGTACCATGTCACTATTATAAAATAAAAAAGCATAGACACATATACGTATCTATGCTTGCAAGTGGCTCGGGACGGAATCGAACCGCCGACACAAGGATTTTCAGTCCTTTGCTCTACCGACTGAGCTACCGAGCCATATGTATAATTAACTTTCCAATTTTGATCGCATTGCTATTTCAATAAAAATGGCGGTTCCGACGGGATTCGAACCCGCGATCTCCTGCGTGACAGGCAGGCATGTTAACCCCTACACCACGGAACCGTATTTCAACAGACATCTGTTATTATATTATATAATTAGTAATAAGACAATAGTTTTTTAAAAAAACGCCGACGAACGAGTCATCGACGTTTTTTCTTATGCATATACGTTGCGAACAACATTCGTTTGAGAGCGGTCTGGTCCGACCGAAAAAATCGAAAGCGGAATGCCTGTTAATTGCGAAATGCGCTCAACATAACGACGTGCATTAGCTGGAAGCTCGTCTAAACTTTTTACGCCTGTAATATCTTCTGTCCATCCTGGTAACTCTTCATATACAGGCTCACATTCCGCTAATACTTTCAAGCTCGCAGGAAACTCCTCAATGATTTGTCCTTTGTAACGGTAAGCAACACAAATTTTCAACGTTTCAATACCTGTTAACACGTCGATCGAGTTTAATGATAAGTCTGTAATTCCACTAACACGACGTGCATGACGAACAACGACGCTATCAAACCAACCGACACGGCGTGGACGCCCAGTTGTCGTTCCGTATTCACGACCTACTTCACGAATACGATCACCAATTTCATTGTTTAACTCTGTTGGAAACGGACCGTCCCCGACACGTGTTGTATATGCTTTCGCTACACCAACAACATGTTTAATTTTTGTTGGGCCAACACCAGCCCCAATGGTAACCCCACCAGCAACCGGATTTGATGACGTAACAAATGGATACGTACCTTGATCGATATCTAGCATGACGCCTTGAGCACCTTCAAATAAAACACGGCGTCCTTCATCAAGTGCATCGTTTAATACGACAGATGTGTCACAAACATATTTGGCAATTTGCTTTCCGTATTCGTAATATTCATCAAGAATGTGTTCTAACTGAAACCCTTCTACACCGTACACTTTTTCAAAAAGCACATTTTTCTCAGCTAAGTTACGAGCTAACTTTTCTTCAAACACTTCGCGATCAAGCAAATCTGCAATGCGAATGCCGACACGCGCGGCTTTGTCCATATAAGCAGGGCCAATGCCTTTTTTCGTTGTTCCAATTTTATTAGCCCCTTTTCTTTCTTCTTCTACCTCATCTAGCTTTAAGTGATAAGGTAAAATGACGTGCGCACGGTTGCTAATGCGTAAATTGTCTGTGCTTACACCACGCTCATGCAAATACGCTAATTCTTGCACGAGCGCTTTCGGATCGACAACCATTCCATTTCCAATGACGCAAATTTTATCTTTATAAAAAATGCCAGAAGGAATTAAATGTAATTTATACTTTTCGCCGTTAAATACAATCGTATGTCCGGCGTTATTTCCACCTTGATATCGTGCAATGACTTCTGCATGTTGTGATAAAAAATCTGTAATTTTTCCTTTTCCCTCATCGCCCCATTGTGTTCCAACAACAACAACTGAAGACATAGCGAGCACCTCCGCTTCATCAATTCCAAACATAGTAAGTGTACCAAATCAACTATGAAAAATCAATAAAAAACCGAACATTTATATGTTTGTTTGTTATTTTTATTCGTATACATTACGCTCCCGGTGGAACGTTCGTATCATCGAAGCGGCGCTCTAAGTTGACAAACTTGTTGTACTCTTTTACAAAAGCAAGTTGTACCGTACCAACAGGACCGTTCCGTTGTTTTGCAATGATAATTTCAATGATATTTTTGTTTTCCGATTCTTTATCGTAATAGTCATCACGATATAAAAAAGCAACAATATCCGCATCTTGTTCAATACTTCCCGATTCCCGCAAGTCAGACATCATCGGCCGTTTATCTTGACGTTGCTCCACGCTACGAGAAAGCTGAGATAAGGCGATGACAGGGACATCTAACTCACGAGCTAACGCTTTTAATGAACGGGAAATTTCCGATACTTCTTGTTGACGATTTTCGCGATTGCGTCCACTTCCTTGAATAAGTTGTAAGTAATCAATCAATATCATACCAAGCCCTTGTTCTTGTTTTAAGCGACGACATTTGGCACGAATTTCACTAACACGAATATTCGGCGTATCGTCAATAAAGATCCCTGCATTTGAAAGGCTTCCCATTGCCATCGTTAATTTTCCCCAATCTTCTGGCGTCAGTTTGCCGGTTCGCAAGTTTTGAGCGTTAATATTTCCTTCTGCGCAAAGCATACGCATAACGAGTTGCTGTGCCCCCATCTCTAAGCTAAAAATCGCCACGTTCTCACCTGTACGCGTCGCCACATTTTGGGCAATATTTAATGCAAACGCCGTCTTTCCGACAGATGGACGAGCAGCAACAATAATAAAATCGCTCCGTTGAAATCCTGCTGTCATTCGATCAAGTTCAATAAAACCTGTTGGGATTCCCGTGATTTCACCTTTCCGATTATGAAGCATCTCGATGTTGTCATACGCTTGAACAAGTACATCTTTTATATTTTGAAATCCGCTCGTATTTTTTCGTTGTGATACTTCTAAAATTTTTCGCTCCGCTTCATTTAGCACATCGTCTACTTCATCTTCACGCGTATAACCATCTTGAGCGATCGATGTAGCCGTACGAATTAAACGGCGCAAAATAGATTTCTCTTCTACAATTTTCGCGTAATAGTGCACATTCGCCGCTGTTGGAACGGCATTGGCAAGCTCCGTTAAATACGACACGCCTCCCACTTCTTCAAGCGCATTTGCATCCGCTAGTTCAGATGTAACCGTCACTAAATCAACCGGTTCACCACGATCAGATAGTTGTAACATCGTGCGGAAAATTTTTTGGTGGGCTGCTCGATAAAAATCTTCAGGAATTAATATTTCTGAAGCGGTTGTAAGCGCGGATGGCTCCAATAAAATCGCTCCGAGCACCGCTTGTTCAGCTTCAATATTTTGTGGGGGGAGTCGATCAGTAAATATATCTGTCATGTGCACTCACCGTCCTTTCTCATAAGAAAAATGTGATTATATGCACGGAAAAAATCCGGCATAAAATCACATTTCATTACTTTTGTTCTTGTACATGCACTTTTAATGTAGCAGTTACTTCTGGATGAAGTTTAATTGGTACATTTGTATAGCCAAGCGCCCGAATGGCGTCATCTAGTTCAATTTTTCGTTTATCAATTTTAATATCATGTTGTTGCTGAAGCGCCTCAGCAATTTGTTTGCTCGTGATTGAACCGAATAAGCGGCCACCTTCGCCAGCTTTTGCAAACAATGTGACAGTTAACGTATCAATTTTTTCTTTCAGTTGCTTCGCTCGCGCTAACTCTTCTTCCGCTTCTTTCTTTTGTTTATTTTTTTGCGCTTCTAATGCTTTTAAGTTGGCTGGTGTTGCCTCGATCGCTAACCCTTGTTTAAACAAAAAGTTTTGCGCATAACCATCAGCAACGTTTTTTACTTCTCCTTTTTTTCCTTTTCCTTTCACGTCTTTTAAAAAGATCACTTTCATGTGTCCTTACCTCCTTCAATATATTCCCGAATAGCTGCCTTCAATCGCTTTTCTGTTTCATCAATTGTTATATTGGTAAGCTGAGTGGCCGCATTCGTGAGATGGCCACCACCATCAAGTTTTTCCATAATTAACTGCACATTCACATCCCCTAACGAACGGGCACTAATCCCGATCGTTTGATCGTTTCGCTTCGAAATGACAAACGAAGCGACAACGCCATTTAGAGATAATAGCGTATCCGCTGCTTGAGCAATCAAAACAGGATCATATGTTTCGTTAGGGCTTCCCTTTGCAATCGCAAACCCATGCTCATCAATGATAGCGTTCTCAATTATTTTAGCACGTTTAATGTAATGCTCAATATTTTCTTTTAACAGTTTTTGGACAAGTGTCGTGTCCGCTCCTTGGGCGCGTAAATATGAAGCCGCATCAAACGTTCGTGACCCCGTGCGTAACGTAAAGCTTTTCGTATCAACAACGATGCCTGCTAACAAAGCTGTCGCCTCAAGCATAGATAATTTCGAACGCTTTGGTTGATATTGTAACAATTCCGTTACGAGCTCTGACGTAGATGAGGCATACGGCTCCATATATACGAGAATCGGATCTTGAATAAACTCTTCGCCACGACGATGATGGTCAATTACAACAACCCGATCTAATCGTAACAACAACCGTTCTTCAATAACGAGCGAAGGTTTATGCGTATCTACGACAACAAGTAACGTATCTTCTGTCGCCAACTCTAATGCTTGCTCGGGAGAAATAAAACGCGACCAGAGTTCTGTCTGCTTTTTCACTTCTTCTAGCAAACGTTGGACGCCAGAGTCAATACGGCTTGTATCAATCACAATGAACGCTTCCTTTTGATTCATTTGAGCCACTTTTAAAATGCCGATCGCTGAACCGATCGCATCCATATCAGGATATTTATGCCCCATAATAAACACTTGTTCACTTTCTAAAATGAGCTCCTTTAATGCATGTGATATGACACGGGCACGAACCCTTGTCCGTTTCTCCATCGGATTTGTTTTGCCACCATAAAATTTTACTTTTCCATTCGGTTGTTTAATGGCGACTTGGTCACCGCCGCGTCCAAGCGCTAAATCTAAACTAGATTGTGCCAACGCCCCGAGTTCTGGCAAAGACGGAGAGTTTGTCCCTATTCCGATACTTAGCGTTAACGGCACATGGTTTTTCGCCGTCTGTTCACGTACTTCATCTAGAATAGAAAATTTATTCTTTTCGAGTTTTTCTAAAATATGTTCGTTTAACACAGCAACAAAGCGGTCCGATGATGTCCGTTTCAAAAATAGACCATATTCGCTCGCCCATCTATTTAAGATAGATGTCACTTGACTATTGAGTTGGCTTTTCGTTTGATCATCCATTCCTTGCGTCACATCGTCGTAATTATCGAGAAAAATGACACCTAATACAATTTTTTCTTGTTCGTATTTTTTCTCCAATTCCGCCTGTTCCGTAATATCAAAAAAGTAAAGCAATCGCTCTTCTCGGCGAATAATGACTTTAAACGTTCGATCACGAAATGTAATGACTTCTTCTGTTGCCTCTGTTTTTATGAGTGGAACGAGTTGCTCAGCAACATCATATAATGATTGTCCAACAAGCGTATCCACTCCAAAACAAGAAGATAAAAAAGAGTTTGTCCACTCAATTTCCAACTCATCGTTAATGAGCATAATGCCAATTGGCATACCCATTAACGCTTCTTCCCCCACTTTTTTTATGCGATAAGAAAGGGTAGAAATATAATCTTCAATTTCCTCTTGAGCAACTTTATACGATCGAAATACGTGAAATAACGTAGGGCCAAGGAGCACAGCACCAACTATCCCAATCATCCATTCAAAATACGTAACAATGATAAGCAATACAAACGTAATACCGATTAAAACATACAAGGGATAGCGATGCCTCTGCTTTTCATATAAACTAGACATGAACGTCAGCTCCTTGCGTCATTGATCTTTCAACCTTTTTCGCAAATCGAATCCTAAATCAATTATACCTAATATTCGCACGAGGTGAAGTAAAAAAGGGAAAAATAGAGATAGAACAGCAATCGCAATAGCTCCTTTACGTCCCATGTTTTTATGATGCATCCAATAAAAAATGAACGAAAATCCTTGAATGGTCATAAGTAGCTGTAAAATTTGAAACAAATTAAGCAACGCAATATAAAGAAATGAACCATGCTCGATTGGGAAAAATAACAAAAGCATAACCGCTAAATAGTACCATAACAAACTTTTCGGTAAAACGAGCTCGCGAAACGGCTGCCAGTTACCAATCGGCATGTTTAATCGTTTTAAAATAGGCAAGGCAGCTTGTTGCGTAATCCAAGCAAAACATGCAGCCGCGAAAACGAACGCAGTCGGCAATAAATCAATAACAATGTCCATCGTTTGTTTCATTGTTTTTTCGAATTGCTCATTTGCTGGTTGTCCGATTTTTTCTAACACTATTTGTGCACTTTGAAATGATTGTTGCATGATTTCTTCAATTTGTTTACCAATGTGAATATCGAAAAACAAAACAGAACTTGCATAAATGATGACCATGCTCACTAAAAAAGAAAGCGTCCCAACGAGCAAAACGACATATTTTCCGCCTTTTCTTTGCCAAACATGTCCCATCGCAACTCCGCTACTTGCAAACATAAATGTCATGGGAATGGAGAAAAACGAACCGAACCAGACCGATGGAATGAATGATGCAGCAAGTAAAAACAACCCGCTCTTATATGTATGGCGCATCGTAAATAAAAGAAATGGAATTGCCAAAAAAAATGTTGTAACCATTCCAAACACTGGCATATATAAACTGAGCAAAAGGAGAACTGTAAAAATAGCGAGTTGCACAGCTCCTTCCGTCAATACACGCGCATTTTTCACTTTTTTCCCTCCTTGAAAGCAAAAAGCAGTAAGGCTCCGTCCCCCTTACTGCTTTCTCTTTTTATTCGCCCGCAACGTATGGTAATAAAGCCATTTGACGAGCACGTTTGATCGCAATTGTTAATTTGCGTTGATATTTTGCGCTCGTACCTGTTACGCGACGAGGTAAAATTTTACCGCGCTCAGAAATGAATTTCTTTAATGTGTCCACATCTTTGTAGTCGATGTGCGTAATTCCGTTTGCTGTAAAGTAGCAAACTTTACGACGTTTTGTCCGTCCACCTTTACGTCCTGCCATCGTATATCCTCCCTTCACTTATCGTGTGTATATTAAAACGGCAAATCATCGTCCGATATGTCGATTGGTTGTCCATCGTTCGCAAATGGATCATCATCAATTCGACTAAATCCACTACTACGTCCTTGGTTCGGGTTCTGATTTGATCCAAATGGAAACGGCTCGCCATAGCTGCCTGATGCCATGCCACGCTGTTCACCGCCACTTCGCGGCTCTAAAAACTGCACGCTATCGGCGACAACCTCTGTTACGTACACTCGTTTTCCTTCTTGGTTTTCATACGATCTCGTTTGAATTCGACCTTCCACTCCAGCTAAACTACCTTTTTTCAAGTAGTTCGCCACATTTTCAGCTTGCCGGCGCCAAACGATACAGTTGATAAAATCGGCTTCACGTTCACCTTGTTGGTTCGTATACGTTCGATTCACCGCTAGCGTAAACGTGGCAACAGCAACTCCATTTGGAGTATAGCGTAATTCTGGATCTTTCGTCAGTCTTCCGACGAGAATTACGCGATTAATCATCAGAACCACTCCTATTCATGAGGAATTTATTCTTCTTCCTTCACGACGATATGACGAATGATATCTTCGCTGATGCGCGCTAAACGGTCAAATTCTTGAACCGCCGCTGGCTTCGCAACAACGTTTAAAATCATGTAGTAACCGTCACGGAATTTTTCGATTTCATAAGCGAGACGACGCTTACCCCATTCTTTTACGTTCGTAATTTCCGCGCCATTTTCAGTTAACACGTTGTTAAAACGTTCAACAACTGCTTTTCTCGCTTCTTCTTCCATGTTTGGACGGATAATGTACATAATTTCGTACTTTCTCATCACAGTCACCTCCTTTTGGTCTACACGGCTCTCTACAGAGCAAGGAGCAATATATCATTACTCACATTTGATGATTATATCATGAACGTCGTCCATATGCAAGATTAGACGTTAAAGCGGAAATGAATAATATCGCCATCTTGCACTTCATAATCTTTTCCTTCTAATCGTACTTTTCCTGCTTCACGTGCAGCTGCCATCGATCCCGCCGCAACTAAATCGTCATATGATACCGTTTCGGCACGAATAAATCCTCGTTCAAAATCAGAATGAATAATACCTGCACATTGAGGTGCTTTCATTCCTTTTCGGAACGTCCATGCCCGCACTTCTTGTTCACCTGCTGTGAAGTACGTAGCGAGTCCGAGCAGACTGTATGATGCACGAATAAGTTGGTCTAATCCTGATTGTTCAATGCCAAGTTCTTGTAAAAATAACTCTTTTTCTTCATCATCTAACTCCGCCATCTCCGCCTCAACTTTAGCACATACAACGATGACTTCCGCGTTATCTTCTTTCGCAAATGCTTTTACTTGCTGAACATACTCGTTGCTATTAGGGTCCGCTAAATCTTCTTCTCCGACGTTAGCAACGTATAACATCGGTTTGATCGTTAATAAATGCAATTGCTTCACGACTTTCATTTCTTCTTCCGTAAATGAAAGTGTTCTAGCTGGTTTCCCTGCTTCGAATGTTTCTTTCAAGCGACTTAAAATGTCATATTCAAATACCGCTTCTTTATCTTTTTGTTTTGCCATTTTTCCAACGCGATCTATTCGCTTATCTACCGTTTCTAAGTCGGCAAAAATAAGTTCTAAGTTAATTGTTTCAATGTCAGCAATCGGGTCTACTTTCCCCGCCACATGCGTAATATTTTCGTCAGCAAAACAGCGCACAACTTGACAAATAGCATCAACTTGGCGGATGTGCGATAAAAACTTATTTCCTAATCCTTCGCCTTTACTTGCGCCTTTCACGATCCCTGCAATATCCGTAAATTCAAATACAGTTGGAACCGTACGTTTTGGATTAAATAATTCCGTCAATGTTTTTAGACGCTCATCTGGTACTTCAACGATGCCAACGTTTGGTTCGATTGTACAAAACGGATAGTTTGCAGACTCAGCGCCCGCTTTTGTGATTGCATTAAATAACGTTGATTTTCCGACGTTCGGAAGACCAACAATTCCTGCTGTTAAACCCATAATGAAACTCCTCTCTTCGTCTATTCCTCGTGCTTTACGAGCACTTTTTTCATTTTTTTCTCAAACTCTTTTCGCGGCAGCAATACGCTATGGCCGCATCCTTCACATTTGATCCGAATATCCATGCCCATTCGGATAATTTTCCAGCGATTTGTACCGCAAGGATGTTCCTTTTTCATTTCAACGATATCATGCATGCCATACTCCTTATTCAATATAGCACACTCCTTTCCGTTGTTTAAGCACGTTCCGCTTGTTGTTCGCGATTATAGAGAACTAAACGAGGAAACGGGATTTCAATTCCACGCTCGTCCAAACGGAGCTTAATCTCTTTTCGCAACGCACGTGCAATATGCCAATGACGCATTGGCTTCGTCTCGCATGTAATGCGCATGACCACTTCAGACGGTCCTAAATTTTGTACTCCTAACAACTCTGGTGGACTGACGATGTCTTCATATTTACTTGGCATTTCCTCTAACACTTCGCGAATAACAGCCTCTGCCTGCTCTAAATCACCTTCATACGCAATACTTACATCGACAACTGCCACACTATTATTCAAAGAAAAGTTCGTCACTTGTGTAATCGTTCCATTTGGCAAAATGTGCACTTCACCTGTAAAACTTTTTAACTTCGTTGTGCGCAATCCGATTTCCTCAACATGCCCTTCAAATGTTCCAATGCGCACATAATCTCCGACGGCAAACTGATCTTCAAGGATAATAAAAAATCCTGTAATAATATCACGAACAAGGTTTTGCGCCCCAAATCCAACCGCTAATCCGACAATTCCAGCTCCCGCTAAAATCGCACGAATATCGACGCCTACAGCGTCTAAAATCATCATAACCGTAATAAAGTAAATGGTATACGTCGCCATATTGTTCAGCAGTCGCATTAACGTTGCTTCTCTTCGTTCCGATAACCGAATCGGCGCCTTTTGACGAACGGCGAAAAACTTTGCAATCGTCAATTTAATCACCTTTAACAAAATCGATGCTAGTAAAAAAATGACGATGATTTTAAGCAAACTAGCACCAATCGTCACAAGCCAGTCACCTTCTACTATTTGTTCAACAACACGACCGTATATTTTCTTCATTTGTTCCATTTAACCACCTCCATTGTAGCAAAATCACCTATACAAGCTTCTTTGCCGCAGCATAAGTTATTGTAACAGTATTTTGCTTACATTTGTAGCGCACGAACTTTCTACATCGCCCAATGTATATATATTCACATTTTTCCGTATACTGTTACCACGCTATTTAATCGGAGGAGGGAACGGACGTATGCAAAACAAATTTTTTTACGACGAACCAAATGCAACATCTCAACTCGCATCATCACTTTTATATTTACTTCCATCTTCTACACATATCCCAATTGTCATCCTTTGCATCGGGACGGATCGTTCGACGGGTGACTCGCTCGGACCACTTGTCGGCACGATGCTTGAACAAAAAGGGATATTGCCTTTTCACGTATATGGAACGTTAAAAGATCCGATTCATGCCGTTAATTTAGAAGATCGACTAAAAGATATTCAACAACAACATAAACACGCCTTCATCATTGCTGTCGATGCTTGTCTTGGTCGTGTGAAAAACATCGGAATGGTCACCATTGAAAAAGTCCGATCAAACCAGGTGCCGCTGTCAATAAAAATCTCCCTTCTGTCGGCGATGCTCACATTACTGGGATCGTCAATGTAAGTGGATTTATGGAATTTTTCGTATTACAAAACACGAGACTTCATTTAGTCATGAGTATGGCGGAAACGATCGCCACGGGTATTTATGAAGCAGGCATGCAACTAAAGAAACACCAGCGGCTTGCGTCATTGCAAACAAACGAACTAAAATATAAACTATCTGAATAACGTATGCATAAAAGCAACGATAAACGCATTGACTAAAATGCTTGGCAATAAGTTCGCTACACGAACAGATGTAAGATTCAACATGTTCAATCCGATCGCAACAATTAAAATTCCGCCTGTAGCGGTCGATTCAGCGATAAATGCCTCAAGGGCGCTTGGCGGAATGAACCGATCGATTTGCGTAGCCATTAAGGCGATGGAGCCTTGATAAACGACAACAGGAATAGCGGAAAAAATAACGCCGATGCCAAACGTAGCGGTTAAGATGATGCTCGCAAAGCCGTCCAAAATCGACTTTGTATACAATACGAGATGATCACCTCTTAACCCGCTATGTAACGCACCGACAATAGCCATCGAACCGACGACAAACAGGAGCGTAGCGCTCACAAATCCTTTAGAAATCGCTCCTTCTGCTCCATATCCTGCTCGTTTCTCCACCCATTTCCCTAGCCTTTCGAGTTTTTCTTCAATGTCCCATATTTCTCCTAATACCCCACCGACAACTAAACTAATAATAACAACTAAAAACTGATCGCTTTCTAATCCCATTTTTACACCAAGAACGACGACAGAAAGCCCAATCCCACTCATTACCGTTGATTTTATGCGTTCAGGAATATTCTGAAATATGGCCCCTAACAGTGCTCCAATAATAATACATATGCCGTTCACAATCGTACCGAGTAAAGCCAACGTATGTCACATCCTATTCATCCTTCAATCGATTCATCGTATGCATGTAGCAACTGCAAAATACGTGTCAAATCTTCTTCCGAGAAAAATTCGATTTCAATTTTCCCTTTTTTTCGATGTTTTTTAATGGATACTGACGTTCCTAACCGTTCACGTAATAACGCTTCGCTTTGCGTTAAAAATATATTTTTCTCTTCTTTCTTTTTCAATGTTTCACGTGGAACATTTTCATTCAATTGTTGAATAAGCGCCTCAAGTTGGCGAACATTGAGCGATTGTTGAATAACTCGTTCAATAACCGCTGAAAGTTTTTGTTTGTTTTTTAATGCAAGTAATGCTCGACCGTGCCCCATCGATAATGTACCTTCTTCAATCATTTGTTGCACATCACTTGGAAGTGAAAGAAGACGAAGATGGTTGGCAATATGTGGACGGCTCTTCCCTAATCGTTTTGCTAGCTCTTCCTGCGTCAATTTGCATTTTGTAAGCAATAGTTGATATGCTGTCGCTTCCTCAATCGGATTTAAGTCTTCACGCTGTAAATTTTCAAGCAATGCAATTTCCATCATTTTTTCATCCGAAAGTTCACGTACAACGGCCGGGACGGTTTTTAATCCTGCTAGTTGTGCCGCTCGAAAGCGACGTTCACCTACGACAATTTCATATCCTTTAATCGTCTGGCGAACGATGAGTGGCTGGACGATTCCGTGTTCTATAATGGATTGCTTTAATTCTTCTAGCGCTTGTTCATGAAACGTTTTACGCGGTTGATATGGATTTGGACGAAGTTGTTGAATTTCAATGTCTTGAACCGTTTCCCCTTTTTCTGCTTCTAAATTCGTAAAAAGCGCATGTATGCCTTTCCCGAGCCCTTTAGCCATTCGCGATCACCTCTTTCGCAAAATCTGCGTATACTTCCGCTCCCCGTGATTTCGCATCGTACAAAATAATCGGCTTCCCGTGGCTTGGCGCCTCACTTAGTCGAACATTGCGTGGTATAATCGTCTCATACACTTTTTCACGAAAATACTTTTTCACCTCTTGAATGACTTGAATACCAAGATTTGTACGCGCATCAAACATTGTCAGCAACACACCTTCAATGCGTAAATTGGAATTTAAATGTTTTTGTACGAGGCGAATTGTATTTAATAATTGGCTCAGTCCTTCCAATGCGTAATATTCGCATTGAACAGGGATTAACACCGTATCTGCTGAAGTTAAAGCATTAATTGTTAGCAATCCAAGTGACGGTGGGCAGTCAATAATAATAAAATCGTACACATCTTTTATCGGGCTTAACGCTTTCTGTAAGCGCACTTCCCGCGAAACAATTGGAACAAGTTCAATTTCAGCACCCGCTAGTTGGATTGTGGCAGGAATAATGTGCAATCGTTCGATGTTAGTCGGACGAATGACTTGGCGTACATCTACTTCCTCAACTAATAAGTCGTATGCACATTGTTCGATGTCATGTTTTTCCACACCAATCCCGCTTGTCGCATTTCCTTGCGGGTCGACATCGACAAGTAACGTCTTTTTTCCCATATGGGCTAAACAAGCCGATAAATTTACCGCTGTTGTCGTTTTGCCAACACCGCCTTTTTGGTTGGCAATCGCAATAATTTTCCCCACAATGCTCCCCATCCTTTACCTATAATACTTTTATTGTATCACGAATTTTTCAATATTTTCATATACAAAAAGAAAACCTCATCGTCATTTTGGATGAGGTGTTATTTTTGTTTCTTCGGGATGCGGATGGTAATTTGATAATAGTCTTCAAACTCTTCTTCTTCTGAATCGATCGCAACACCGCTATCAGCAACCATCGTCAACGACTGACGAATCGTATTGACGGCGATGCGCATGTCTTTGCTTAACGATTTTCGTTTCGGCTTCGGGCGCTTTTCATCGTCGCTTTCTTCTAGCATTTTCGCGACTCGATCTTCTGTCTGTTTCACGTTGAGTTGCTTTTGAATAATCTCTTCAAGCAATTTTAACTGTTTATCGTAATCTTTCAGCACAATTAAAGCACGTGCATGACGTTCTGTAATTTGACGTTGTAACAATGCATCTTGCACTTCTTGAGGCAGCTTTAATAAACGAAGTTTGTTAGCAATCGTTGATTGTCCTTTTCCAAGCCGTTGCGCTAACGCTTCTTGCGTTAAATGATGCAATTCTAGCAAACGGGCATAAGCGATCGCTTCTTCAATCGGAGTTAGTTCTTCTCGCTGTAAGTTTTCAATTAAAGCGACAGAGGCTGTTTCCGTATCATTTAAATTTTTAATAATGGCAGGTATATCTGTCCAACCGAGTTTTTGTGCCGCTCGCCATCTTCGTTCCCCGGCAATAATTTCGAACTTTCCATCTTCGCATTCTCGAACAACAATCGGTTGAATCATCCCATGTGTTCGAATCGTTTGAGCAAGCTCGTCAATTTTATCTTCAACAAAAATGGTCCGCGGCTGAAAACGGTTTGGAACAATTTGTGAAATAGCGATTCGTTTTATTTCTTCATTCGGTATGACAATTTCTTCTTGCTCTTTTTCACCAAAGCTAAAAAAGCGCGAAAAAGGATGCTTCATTTCCCCCTGACACCACCTTTGAGAACTCAAAACATTCATTCAATCGGAAGTTTGTTTGGTACCCCTGGTTTGCGTGGATATTTCTTCGGTGTTTTTCTTTTCTTCTCGACAAAAACAATTGCTCGTTCGCTTTCTTCAATTGGTAATAAAAATTGTTCGACTTTCGCCACTTCGCCACCTAACACACGAATAGCCGTTTTTCCTTGTTCAAGTTCTTCCTGTGCTGATGCGCCTTTCATTGCAATAAACGTTCCTCCCACTTTCACAAGCGGCAAACAAAGCTCACTTAAAACGGATAAACGAGCAACAGCACGAGCCATGACGACATCAAATGACTCACGGACGCTTTTTTGTCCAAACGTCTCTGCACGATCGTGATAAAAGGCTACTCCTTCAAGCCCGAGTTGTGCCGCTAAATGATTCAGAAATGTAATTCGTTTTTGTAATGAATCAACAATTGATACATGTAGATGAGGAAAACAAATTTTTAGCGGTATGCTCGGAAACCCAGCCCCTGCTCCAACATCGCAAATAGATAATGGTTGCGAGAAATCGTAATAAAAAGCAGGTGTAATGGAATCAAAAAAATGTTTCAAATATACGCCTTCTTTGTCTGTAATCGCTGTTAAATTCATTCTCTCGTTCCATTCGACGAGTAATTGATAATATGTTTCGAATTGAGTAAGTTGCTGAGGAGAAAGCGAAATCCCTTTCTCCTCTAACATTTGGTGAAATACATTTACATCCATCATTCATCCCTCTTTATTCATTTGACACGCGTGCGATTTTTCCCTGCTCTAAATACACTAATAAAATCGAAATGTCTGCCGGATTGACTCCCGAAATGCGTGACGCTTGTGCAATGGAAAGCGGACGAACTTGTTTTAGTTTTTGTCGCGCCTCTGTCGCCAATCCTGTGATCGCATCGTAATCAATGTCTTCTGGAATTTTTTTATTTTCCATTTTCTTTAATTTTTCAACTTGTTGTAGCGATTTTTCAATATATCCTTCGTATTTAATTTGAATTTCTACTTGTTCTGCTACTTCAGGATCAATCGGTTGTTCCGCTGGTGCAATCATTTGAATGTGCTCGTACGTCATTTCTGGA
Organism: Anoxybacillus flavithermus; assembly: GCA_002243705.1. Taxonomy (GTDB): domain Bacteria; phylum Bacillota; class Bacilli; order Bacillales; family Anoxybacillaceae; genus Anoxybacillus; species Anoxybacillus flavithermus. Next base: position 550,512 of record CP020815.1, on the reverse strand, counting down.
CGCTTTAACAAGTCAGCTGCACGAATGCCGTCTTTTAATTCACTTCCCCCAACGTCCCGAATAAGTTGTTGTACTTGTGGGGTCGGCTTAATGATGTAAGATTTTAAGCGTTTCTTTTCCGCTTCGATCGCTTCTTTCTTTGCGACAAACTTCTCATATCGCTCTTGTGAAATTAAACCGATTTTATAGCCAATTTCCGTTAAACGTAAATCGGCATTGTCGTGACGTAATAAAAGACGATATTCTGCACGCGATGTTAACAAGCGATACGGCTCATTCGTTCCTTTTGTCACAAGGTCATCAATTAAAACACCAATATATGCTTCGGAACGACTTAAAATTAGCTCTTCTTTTCCAAGCGCTTTACGAGCGGCATTAATGCCGGCAATAAGCCCTTGACCAGCTGCTTCTTCATATCCAGATGTCCCGTTAATTTGGCCTGCTGTATATAATCGTTGAACAACTTTTGTTTCTAACGTTGGCCATAGCTGTGTTGGAACGATGGCATCATACTCAATCGCATAACCAGCACGCATGAGCTGTGCCTTCTCTAACCCCGGTATTGTCGCTAACATTTGACGTTGAATATGCTCCGGCAAGCTCGTCGATAAACCTTGTACATATACTTCCTGCGTATGTCTTCCTTCTGGTTCAAGGAAAATTTGATGACGTGGTTTATCATGGAAACGGACGATTTTATCTTCAATCGATGGACAATAACGCGGGCCTGTCCCCTTAATCATTCCTGAATACATCGGTGACAAATGTAAATTTTCATCGATGATTCGGTGCGTTTCCTCTGTCGTATAAGTAAGCCAACAAGGAAGTTGATCGGTAATGTATTGTTTCGTCTCATAGGAGAATGCTCGTGGCACGTCATCTCCCGGCTGAATTTCTGTTTTGCTGTAATCAATCGTATGGCTATTTACGCGTGGCGGCGTTCCTGTTTTAAAGCGAACTAATTCAAAACCAAGTTCCTCTAAATGCTCTGAAAGTTTAATCGATGGCTGTTGATTGTTCGGACCGCTTGAATATTTAATGTCACCAATAATAATTTCACCGCGTAAAAACGTTCCTGTCGTAATAACGACAGCTTTAGCATAATAGCGAGCACCTGTATGCGTAATGACACCTTTACATACACCGTCTTCTACGATTAATTTTTCTACTTTTCCTTGTAATAACGTTAAATTCTCTTGGTTTTCTAACGTCTTTTTCATTTCTTGTTGATATAAAAATTTATCTGCTTGTGCACGCAACGCCCGCACCGCAGGTCCTTTTCCTGTGTTCAACATTCGCATTTGAATATGCGTTTTGTCGATGTTTTTCCCCATTTCTCCGCCTAACGCGTCAATTTCCCGAACGACAATCCCTTTTGCAGGTCCGCCGATTGATGGGTTACATGGCATAAAAGCAATCATGTCGAGATTGAGCGTAATCACTAGCGTACTTGCCCCCATGCGTGCAGCAGCAAGCGCGGCTTCACATCCCGCATGACCGGCGCCGACAACGATAACATCATAAGATCCTGCCTCGTAATGCATAAATACCCTCCTTATTTCCCTAAGCAAAATTGTGCAAACAATTGATCAATCAAACTTTCGTGTACCGTATCTCCAACGATTTCACCTAACAATTCCCATGCTCTCGTTAAATCAATTTGCACGATGTCGATCGGCATCCCCGCTTCAATGCCGTGAATCGCTTCTTCTATTGCTTTTTTTGCTTGCGTCAACAACGCAATGTGACGCGAGTTTGATACATATGTTAAATCGCGCGCCTCTACATCTCCACTGAAAAACAATGAGGCAATCGCCTCTTCAAGTTGGTCGATTCCTCTGTCTTCTAAAAGAGATGTCGTAATAATTGGTAACCCTTGCGCCAATTGCTTCACTCGGTCCATATCAATTTGCTTCGGTAAGTCTGTTTTATTAACAATAACAATGACGTCCATTCCTTTGACCGCTTCAAACAACTGCTCATCTTCTACTGTTAACGGCTCATTGTAGTTAAGTACGAGCAAAATTAAATCAGCTTCTTTTAACACTTTCCGTGACCGCTCGACTCCAATACGTTCGACAATGTCTTCTGTTTCACGAATGCCCGCTGTATCTAGCAAACGGAGCGGTACACCACGAACATTTACATATTCCTCAATGACATCACGTGTTGTGCCTGGAATATCCGTCACGATCGCTCGATTTTCATGAGCTAAACTGTTTAATAACGATGATTTTCCAACGTTCGGACGACCGATGATCACTGTCGCTAGTCCGTCTCGTAACACTTTTCCTTGTTGTGCCGTTTGTAATAACCGCTCGATTTCATTTTTCACTTCTGTTGCCTTCTCAAGCAACAGTCGATGCGTCATTTCCTCGACGTCGTCATATTCTGGATAGTCAATATTTACTTCGACATGCGCCAACGTTTCTAAAATCGTTTGGCGCAAGCGACGAATCAGTTTAGATAAACGACCTTCCATTTGATTCAATGCAACAGCCATGGCACGATCTGTTTTGGCACGAATAAGATCAATGACCGCTTCCGCTTGGGATAAATCAATACGTCCGTTTAAAAAAGCTCTTTTTGTAAATTCTCCAGGTTGCGCTAGACGAGCTCCATACGCTAACACGAGTTGAAGAACGCGGTTGACGGAAACGAGCCCCCCGTGGCAGTTAATTTCGACAACATCTTCACGCGTAAATGTCTTTGGAGCCTTCATCACCGTAACCATCACTTCTTCAATCGTTTCTTTCGTCTCCGGATGTACTATGTGTCCATAATGAATTGTATGGGATGGGACGTCTTTTAGCTTCTTTCCCCCTACACCAACAAACAGTTGATCAACAATTTTTATCGCTTCATCCCCGCTTAAACGGACGATAGCAATCGCCCCTTCACCCATCGGGGTCGAGATCGCTGCAATTGTATCGAACTCCACGCTATTCACCTTCTTTCCTAAACAAAATTATCCACATCTATATCATGCATATTTTATTCACAAAGCTAATCAAATAAATTTTAACTTATCCACATGTGAATAACAACATACACACGCCGTTTCAATTTACAAAAAAAATTCTCTAGGAACGACTTCCCCTAGAGAATGTTTACCTTTTTAGTGAAATAACAACATGACGATGCGGTTCCGTCCCAGCTGAGAATGTCTGGATTCTATCGTCATCACTTAACGCTGTATGAATGACTTTCCGCTCCCATGCACTCATCGGTTCTAACGAAATATCTTTTCCCGTTTGTATCGCTTTTTTCGCCATATTTCTCGCTAAACGAACAAGTGTTTCTTCTCTTCGTTTTCGATACCCTTCCGCATCAATAACAACGCGAAGCGGACGATCCGTATAACGATTTAACACTCCTTGTGCCAATAATTGTAACGCATTCAACGTTTGGCCATGCTTTCCAATCACCCGCGCAACCTCTGGACCTGAAAGCAAAACAACTAAACGCTCTCCTTCCACTTGACAAGCGAGCTGGACGCGGACATTCATTTGTTCGATAACTTGTTTTAAAAACGATTGAACACAATAAAATGGATCACTTACCGTCACTTCAACGATTGCTTCTTGTCCACCGAACAAACCAAGAAACGGCTTTTTTTCTTGTTGCACAACAACAATATCGACCGCTTCTTTCGACACATGTAATTGCGCTAACGCTTTTTCCACTGCCTCTTCTACCGTTTGTCCCCTCATCGTGATTCGTTTCACTTTCCTGTTCCCCCAGCTTGTTTTGTTGCTTTTAAGTCTGGCCCTTTAATGAAATACGTCTGTGCAATCATAAACAAGTTTCCAACTACCCAATAAAGCGAAAGTGCTGCTGGGAAGTTGATCGCAAAGACGACGACCATAATTGGCATTAACCAAAGCATCATCGCCATTTGTGGATTTTGTTGCTCGGTGCCAGCCATCATCATCTTTTGCTGAATAAACGTTGTGACCCCTGCGACAAGCGGCAAGATATAGAATGGGTCTTTTTCCCCTAAGTCAAACCATAAAAAATTATGGCGCGCAATTTCTTCTGTGCGCATAATAGCATGGTAAAATCCGATTAAAATCGGCATTTGAATAAATAGCGGCAAACAACCAGCTAGCGGGTTGACACCGTGTTTTTGGAAAAGTAACATCGTTTCTTGTTGAAGTTTTTGCTGCGTTTGTGCATCTTTTGAACTGTATTTTTCGCGAAGTTTTTGTAATTCTGGTTGCAACGCTTGCATCGCTTTAGAATTTCTCGTTTGTTGGATCATCAACGGCAAAATAGCTAAACGAATCAAAATCGTAACGACGATAATACCTAAACCGTAATTCGAACCAAATAACTCAGACATGTATGTAATCAACCAAGATAGTGGGTAGACGATATACTCGTTCCAAAATCCTTTACTTTCCGGTGTAATTGGTTGATTGACTTCTGAACATCCTGCTAACACAACAGCAAGAAGTAAAAACAGCCATACGACCTGCCTTTTTTTCACTCGTTTTTCCCCCTTACTTTATACGTTCCATGAAATATTTTAGCATATCGGTCGATCAAACATTTAATGAAAAACGTTTGCCCGCCTTAGAACGTGCAACAAACTTTTTTTCGCCTCTTCATACTCCATCGTAGCTACTGGCATTCGCGCAATAATAACATAGTCTTTCCCTATCTCAATTCGATCGCGCTCTTCGTGAAACGCTTGGCGAATATATCGTTTTACACGATTCCGAACGACCGCTTTCCCTATTTTCTTGCTAACGGACAACCCGATGCGAAAATACAGTTGCTCTGGTTTATCGAGAACATACAAAACAAACTGCCGATTCGCCACCGATGTTCCTCTTTTAAATACTTCTTGAAATTCTTCATTCTTCTTTATGCGATATTTTTTTTTCATGTGTTCTCATCACACCTCAACTGTAACTCCCGTTAGAAAAAAGACCACTGATCGTTCAGTGGCCTATGCAGATAATACTTTTCTTCCTTTACGACGGCGGCGAGCAAGAACTTTTCTTCCGTTCTTTGTGCTCATACGTGCACGGAAACCGTGTACTTTGCTGCGCTTCCGTTTGTTTGGCTGATACGTTCTTTTCATATATGACACCTCCCTGAGGAATAACTGTTAAAAGACAGTCTTTCTAATTATAGTGAGAAATTTAGAGAAATGTCAACTACTCCGGGAGTATCTTTTTTTGAATATATTGTGATTATGGATGTGGATAATTTTTTTGTCGCTTTTTCTGTATCCACAACATTTATCGACAAGTTTTTCACATCTTATAACCTTGTGGATAAATTTTTTTCACAACTTTTTTATTTTGTGGATAATTTTTAAAACCCGTTGCAACATATGTATTTATCTGCTATTATATTGTTGTTTTTACTCTGGATAATGGTGTGCATTTTTTTCTTTATCCACAAAATGTGGATAATGTGTGGACAGTCTCATCCACATCCTGTGTAAATATTTGTCCACAATCGGTGAAAACTGTCGAAAAAAATTTTTTTTATAGACAAAGTTATACAAAAGTTAAACACCCGCGCGGAGAAGGAGGGAGAGCGGCGTGGAAAATATTTCGGACTTATGGAATAAAGCATTGGCCGAAATTGAGAAAAAAATTAGCAAACCGAGTTTTGAAACATGGTTAAAATCAACGACTGCACATTCGTTAAAGGGCGATATCCTTATTATTACCGTCCCAAACGAATTTACAAAAGACTGGCTCGAGTCTCGCTATACCCGGCTGATCGAACAAACACTTTATGACATTACCGGAGAAGAATTAAAGATTAAATGTACCATCCCTAATCATCAAACAACGGAAGAATTCGATCTAAAGCCGACAAGCAAACCGCGCAAACACGATGACGAACAAACAGAATTTCCACAAAGCATGCTCAATCCGAAGTATACGTTTGATACTTTTGTCATTGGATCTGGAAATCGCTTTGCTCATGCTGCCTCTTTAGCTGTGGCAGAAGCACCGGCCAAAGCATACAACCCCCTTTTCATTTATGGTGGTGTAGGCCTAGGCAAGACGCACCTCATGCACGCAATCGGTCATTACGTTCTTGAACACAACCCATCAGCGAAAGTCGTTTATTTATCTTCTGAAAAGTTTACAAACGAATTTATTAATGCCATTCGTGACAACCGTCCGGATGATTTTCGTAACAAATATCGCAATGTGGACGTGTTACTAATAGATGATATTCAGTTTTTAGCTGGGAAAGAACAAACACAAGAAGAGTTTTTCCATACATTTAACACGCTTCACGAGGAAAGTAAGCAAATTGTTATATCGAGTGACCGACCTCCAAAAGAAATTCCGACGTTAGAAGACCGCCTTCGTTCACGTTTTGAATGGGGCTTAATTACAGACATCACTCCTCCTGACTTAGAGACAAGAATCGCTATTTTGCGCAAAAAAGCGAAAGCGGAAGGATTCGACATACCGAACGAAGTGATGTTGTACATTGCTAATCAAATTGATTCGAACATTCGCGAATTAGAGGGGGCGCTCATTCGCGTCGTTGCTTACTCTTCTTTAATTAATAAAGAAATTAACGCAGATTTGGCAGCTGAAGCATTAAAAGATATTATTCCGAGCTCCAAACCAAAAGTTATTACGATCCAAGATATTCAACGCGTTGTCGGGGAGCATTTTAATGTAAAACTTGAAGATTTCAAGGCGAAAAAGCGGACAAAATCTGTTGCTTTTCCACGACAAATTGCAATGTATCTTTCACGCGAACTGACGGACTGTTCGCTCCCGAAAATTGGTGAAGAATTTGGAGGGCGTGACCATACGACCGTTATCCATGCCCATGAAAAAATTTCAGCTCTCATTCAGACTGACGTTCAATTGCAAAAACAGCTGAAAGAAATTATGGAGAAACTGAAATAATGTGAATAACTACTTTATGTTTGTGCACAGTCTGTCCACATGTGGATAGTCTGTGCTTCCTTTGTTTTACTCACTTATCCACATAATCACAGCGCCTATTACTATGATTAATAGTTTTTTAAAAAAATATAATTAATAATTAGGGAGGTTTTCTTTGTGAAAGTTATTATCGATCGCGAGCACTTAGTGAGAAGCGTGCAAGATGTGATGAAAGCTGTATCATCCCGAACGACCATTCCTATTTTGACTGGAATTAAAATTGTCGCTTCTGAGCAAGGGGTTACATTGACAGGGAGCGATTCAGATATTTCGATTGAATCGTTTATTCCAGCAGAGGAAAAGGATCGTATTATTGTTGACGTCATTAAACAAGGAAGCGTAGTTCTCCAAGCGCGATTTTTTAGCGAAATTGTTCGTAAGCTACCGAAAGAAACAGTACAAATCGAAGTAAAAGATCAATTTGTCACAACAATTCGTTCCGGAAAAGCCGAATTTCACTTAAACGGATTGGATCCAGAGGAATATCCGCGCTTACCACAAATTCAAGAGGAAAACATGTTTAAAGTTCCAGCTGATTTGTTAAAACATGTGATTCGTCAAACTGTATTCGCAGTATCGACTTCAGAAACACGTCCGATCTTGACAGGTGTAAACTGGCGAATTGAGAATAATGAACTGACGTGTATTGCAACAGATAGCCATCGGCTAGCTATGAGAAAAGCAAAAGTAGAAACGGAATCAGAAGCGTACTTCAATATCGTCATTCCGGGAAAGAGCTTGAACGAACTAAATAAAATCCTCGAAGAGTCGAATGAACTTGTGCACATTGTCGTGACAGAAAATCAAATATTATTCAAAACAAAACATTTGTTGTTTTTCTCACGTTTATTAGACGGGAACTATCCGGATACGTCTCGACTTATTCCAACAGACAGTCAGACAGATGTGATTGTAAAAACGAAGGAGTTTCTACAAGCGATCGACCGTGCATCTTTATTAGCGCGTGAAGGAAGAAACAACGTTGTTCGTTTATCGACACTAGCCGACAAAATCGTTGAAATTTCTTCGAACTCACCTGAAATCGGAAAAGTGGTTGAAGAAGTGCAGTGTGAACAAGTTGAGGGAGAAGAATTAAAAATTTCTTTCAGCGCAAAATATATGATGGATGCACTAAAAGCGTTAGAAGGGACAGAAATTAAAATTAGTTTTACTGGTGCAATGCGACCATTTTTAATCCGTCCGCTTCATGACGATTCGATGCTTCAATTAATTTTACCTGTGCGCACATATTAAAAGCTGCTAGATGAACTAGCAGCTTTCCTTTTCTTCACCTTTCTTTTTTAGTACAATGAAAGAATGGACACTTTTTATAGAAAGTGAGCGGATGATGGATGAAAGAAATAAAAATTTCAACAGAAACCATTACACTCGGACAATTTTTAAAACTAGCGAACGTCATCTCAACAGGTGGGATGGCGAAATGGTTTTTACAAACAAACGATGTATTTGTTAATGGTGAGCGGGAACAACGTCGCGGGCGAAAGCTAAAGGTAGGGGACGTTGTCGACATCAAAACAATCGGTACATTTACGATTTGTTCGTGAAGGTGGGAGCACCTTTGTTTTTGGAACAATTAACTTTAAAAAACTATCGCAATTATGAACAAGGTTGTTGGCAATTTCAAAATAAAGTAAACGTCATTTTAGGTGAAAATGCTCAAGGTAAGACGAACATCATGGAATCCATTTATGTTTTATCTATGGCGAAATCACATCGAACGACGAACGATAAAGATTTAATTCGTTGGGACGAAGATTATGCTAAAATAGAAGGTAAAGTAGGAAAGAAAAACGGGTCCATTTTTCTGCAACTAACTGTGTCAAAAAAAGGAAAGAAAGCAAAACTCAATCATATTGAACAGGCGAAGTTAAGCAGATATGTCGGGCACATGAACGTCGTCATGTTTGCTCCAGAAGATTTAAACCTTGTAAAAGGGAGCCCACAAATTCGAAGACGTTTTATTGACATGGAGATCGGTCAAGTATCTCCTGTTTACATGCATGAGCTTGGTCAATATCAAAAAGTGTTGCAACAAAGAAATCAATATTTGAAACTACTTCAGTCGAAAAAACAGACGGATGAAACGTTTCTTGATGTGCTTACAGAACAACTGGTAGAACTTGCAGCTAAGATTACGCTTAAAAGATACGAATTTATCGAATTATTACAAACATGGGCAAAACCGATTCATGCTGAAATTAGTCGAGGTAATGAACAATTAGCTATTCACTATTGTCCTTCGGTTCATGTATTAGACAAACAACAATGGTCGAGAATAGTAGAAGTGTATAACGACAAGTTCGCACGAATAAAAACAAAAGAAATCGAACGAGGCACAACACTTATCGGGCCACATCGAGATGATTTATCGTTCACAATTAACGGAAAGGATGTACAAACGTTCGGTTCACAAGGACAACAACGAACGACGGCCCTTTCATTGAAACTAGCTGAAATTGATTTAATTTTTTCGGAAATTGGAGAGTACCCTATTCTTTTACTTGACGATGTCCTATCAGAACTGGATGATTTTCGCCAAACGCATTTGTTAAATGCTATACAAGGCAAAGTGCAAACATTCGTAACAACAACGAGCATAGATGGGATTGAGCATCGCGTTATTCGTGATGCAGATGTGTACGAAGTTGTCTCGGGACAAATGACGAGACGATAGTTGTTTATCAAACTCGGACGTATGGTCCGAAAAGGAAAGCGTAGGTGATCAATAGTGACGATGGAACAAAGGGAACAAATTGTTTATGATGAAAGTCAAATTCAAGTGCTCGAAGGATTAGAAGCAGTACGAAAAAGACCGGGGATGTATATCGGATCAACTGGACCGAAGGGATTACACCATCTCGTTTGGGAAATTGTCGACAACAGTATTGATGAAGCGCTAGCTGGATTTTGTACGGAAATCAACGTCATTGTTGAAGAAGACAATAGCATTACAGTTATCGATAACGGTCGGGGGATTCCGGTTGGTATTCATGAAAAAATGGGGAGACCAGCTGTTGAAGTAATTATGACTGTGTTGCACGCTGGAGGGAAATTTGGCGGCGGTGGATATAAAGTATCTGGCGGTTTGCATGGGGTCGGTGCGTCTGTTGTTAATGCGTTGTCAGAAGAACTAGAAGTATATGTACATCGCGATGGAAACATTCACTATCAAAAATATAAGCGCGGTGTGCCTTGTTCTGATTTGCAAGTTGTAGGTGAGACAGATCGGACAGGAACAACGATTCATTTTAAGCCAGATCCGGAAATTTTCACAGAAACGACGGAGTATGATTACGATACACTCGCGCACCGTTTACGGGAGCTTGCTTTTTTAAACAAAGGCATTCGTATTACGCTAGAAGATCGACGCGGTGAAAATCGCCGCAACGAATACTACTATGAAGGTGGAATTTCTTCATACGTTAAACATTTAAATCGGACGAAAGAAACGCTTCACGAGGAACCGATTTATATCGAAGGTGAGAAAGACGGAATTCAAGTCGAAATTGCCCTGCAATACAACGACGGTTATACAAGTAATATATACTCATTTGCGAATAACATTCATACACATGAAGGTGGTACGCACGAGTTAGGTTTTAAAACAGCTCTGACGCGAATTATTAATGATTATGGCCGTAAAAACAATATGTTTAAAGACCAAGATGCCAATTTAACGGGTGAAGACGTACGGGAAGGATTAACAGCCATCATCTCGGTGAAACACCCAGCACCGCAGTTTGAGGGACAAACGAAGACGAAACTTGGAAATAGTGATGCCCGCACGGCGACAGAGTCCATTTTTGCTGAACAATTTGAGAAGTTTTTACTCGAGAATCCATCCGTTGCAAAAAAAATCGTTGAAAAAGGAATTTTAGCTTCTCGAGCACGTCTAGCAGCGAAGCGAGCGCGAGAATTGACGAGAAGAAAAAACGCCCTTGAAGTATCAAGTTTGCCTGGGAAATTGGCGGATTGTTCATCGAGAGACCCTGCGATATGTGAACTGTATGTCGTTGAGGGGGACTCAGCAGGTGGTTCTGCAAAACAAGGACGCGATCGTCATTTCCAAGCGATTTTACCGTTGCGCGGAAAAATTATTAACGTTGAAAAATCACGTTTAGATAAAATTTTATCCAACAATGAAGTACGTGCGATTATTACAGCTCTTGGCACAGGAATCGGGGAGGATTTTGATATTACAAAAGCTCGTTACCATAAGATCATTATTATGACGGACGCCGATGTCGATGGTGCACACATTCGTACACTGTTATTAACATTTTTTTATCGCTACATGCGCGAGGTCATTGAACAAGGTTATGTTTACATTGCTCAGCCACCTTTATATAAAATTCAGCAAGGGAAACGAATTGAATATGCATATAGTGATCGACAACTTGAAGAAATATTAACGCGGTTACCTGAACAACCAAAACCGGTCATTCAACGTTATAAAGGTCTTGGGGAGATGAATCCTGAACAACTTTGGGAAACAACAATGAATCCAGAAACGAGAACGTTGTTGAAAGTGAGTTTGCAAGATGCGATGGAGGCGGACGAAACGTTCGAAATTTTAATGGGGGACAAAGTCGAACCGCGTAGACAATTCATTGAAGAGAATGCGAAATATGTAAAAAACCTGGATATTTAAACATGTCGGAGAGTGTTTGTTCACCCTCCCCTCGTTTTATTATTTTGGTAAGTAAGGGAGGTTCGTTGTTGTATGTCTGAACGAGTAAAAGAAGTGAGTATTAGTCAAGAAATGCGTGCATCTTTTCTTGACTATGCGATGAGCGTCATTGTATCTCGTGCGCTCCCTGATGTGCGTGACGGTCTAAAGCCGGTACATCGTCGTATTTTATATGCAATGCACGATTTAGGAATGACGGCGGACAAGCCTTATAAAAAGTCCGCACGTATTGTCGGTGAAGTGATCGGGAAGTATCATCCGCACGGTGATGCAGCGGTATACGATACGATGGTGCGGATGGCACAAGATTTTAACTATCGATATATGCTTGTAGATGGACATGGAAACTTCGGATCAATTGACGGGGATGCTGCAGCAGCAATGCGCTATACAGAAGCGAGAATGTCGAAAATTTCGATGGAGCTGTTGCGAGATATTAACAAAGACACGATCGACTACCAAGACAACTATGATGGTTCAGAACGCGAGCCAATTGTTTTGCCGGCTCGTTTTCCGAATTTGCTTGTGAACGGATCTTCAGGGATTGCGGTTGGAATGGCAACAAATATTCCGCCGCATCAACTTGGAGAAGTCATTGACGCTTTATTAGAGCTGATGAAAGATCCAGATATGACGATTGCTGAATTAATGGAATATTTGCCAGGGCCTGATTTTCCGACAGGTGCGCAAATTATTGGAAGAGGCGGTATACGAAAAGCGTATGAAACAGGACGAGGTTCGATTACGTTGCGTGCCAAAGCAGAGATCGAGCAAAAAGAGAACGGAAAAGAAGTGATTATCGTCCGTGAGTTACCTTATCAAGTCAATAAAGCGAAGTTAATTGAAAAGATTGCTGAACTTGTGCGCGAAAAGAAAATCGACGGAATTACAGATTTACGTGATGAATCTGATCGAAGCGGTATGCGTATCGTTATTGAAGTACGAAGAGATGTGAGTGCTCATGTCGTACTTAACAATTTATACAAACAAACGGCTTTACAAACGAGCTTTGGTATCAATATGCTTGCGCTGGTTGATGGGCAACCGAAAGTATTAAATTTAAAACAATGTTTACAACATTATTTAGACCATCAAAAAATTGTTATTCGTCGTCGAACGCAGTTTGAGTTAAACAAAGCGGAAGCTCGCGCCCATATTTTAGAAGGACTACGCATTGCCCTCGATCACCTAGATGAAGTGATTGAGCTCATTCGTCAATCCGCGACCGTAGACGTAGCAAAAGAAGGGTTAATGACAAAGTTCCAGCTAAGCGAAAAGCAAGCGCAAGCTATTTTAGATATGCGTTTACAACGTTTAACGGGACTAGAGCGTGAAAAAATTGAACAAGAGTATGAGG